>JASLCA010000147.1 GCA_030146225.1 Sphingobacterium sp.
TAAAAGGCTCATCCCCTTGTATATTAATCAGCACATCGCAGTCCGCTAAGGATTCCAGCACCTCGGCACAGCGGTCCGTGCCCGAAGGATGCGCAGCAGAAGTCATGGCCACCTTTCCGCCAAAAGCCAGAACATGCGCCTCTATTCGGCTGTCATCAGTTGCTACAATTACCTCCGACAGACTAGGGCAAGCCTTAACCTGCTCATAGACTCGCTGAATCATAGATTTGCCAGCAATATCGACCAAAGGTTTGCCTGGAAAGCGCGAAGATGCATAGCGCGCAGGAATAATGCCTACAATTCTCATCCGTATATTTTTCTGTTCATCAATAGGGAAGCCATTACGCTGAATATTAGCGCTAGCCCTGCTACTGATGCTTGTTAATTAATAATCCATTTACGCAACAAGCAAGCTTGCTGTGCACAAAAATAAGAAATTACAGGCAGTAGCCCTATGCTATTGGGGAAACAATTTTATACCCGAATTATTTGGATGCGACCAGCATAGCCTTATGTTCAGGATAGCGTTCAAATACGGCCACCGCATAAGAGCATTGTGGGTCCACCAGCAACTGTTGCTCCTGAGCCATCTCAATAGCTTTTAGCACCAAGCTTTCAGCAATACTATTCCCTCTGTAATGTGGCTCTACCTCCGTGTAACTAATCACCATAATGCCATCTGCGATTTGATAAAGCAGTTCGCCAATCTGTATTTCGTCATTCAAAGCCAGTAATGCCTTGCGTTCTTGAATATGTTTAATTTCCATAATTTTTACATTTTAAATGGTTTAAAAAGCTAAATAAAAAACAGCCAACTAATAGGACAACAAGCTAATACCCCCCGATCTCCTAACAAAAATAACGAAGCCCAATTGCAGGTATTTTAAAAAAATAATATTTTGACAAAAATAAAACAACAGGCAATTGATAAGCTTTGTATTCGATGCTCCAAACACCGCCAAGTAAATCGGATATCCCATATAGTCAATGTAGGATAGCTAGGTAAATAAGAACTTCCAGAGTCCCTTTCCTACAGTAGTATTTAAAGCGTTTTTCAGCTATATATAATAAAAAAAATGCTTGTCAAAAAGTGCAAACTGCTGTATTGCAAAAAAAGATATGCGTAGAAAAGTATAGAAAATGCGGCCCAACCTTTTAAAAGCTAGTTTCAGCGAGCCAAAGTCTAAAAAATAGTTAACCTAATTTACTGTCAGATTTTTATGCTGATGCCTACGTTTGTAATGTGTCTGTTTTAGATTCTTATCCCCCGAGATAACCGAGATATTGCCATCGATCTCCAACATAGCCAGCTTCACATCCTTAAAGTCTGCAATGCCATGCTCTCGCATAGCCTCTAAGAGTTCATCTTGGGTAATATCCAGCTTAGAAACCGTCTTAAAATCAATAATACCTGCATGGATTAATATTTCAGGCTTTTGATTCAGTAGGTTTCGAATCTTCTCATGCTTAAACAAGAATTTCTTTAAGCCATAATTCAGTAAGAAAAGCACCCCAGCAGCGACTATCCCCCCTAGCAAGGAGGTATCTGTGCCTACCATAGCATTTTGAACGGCATTACTAATTAAGAGTATTAAGACCACATCGCTGGTGTTAAGCTGCGACAACTCCTTCTTCCCACTTAATCGAATGGCAATTAACATAAATATATACACGCTTACTGAGCGCAGCACAATAGCCCATAATCCTTCCATAGTCTGAGGTATTTAGTTTAAAAATAAACAAATAAAAGTCTATTATAGAAAAAAAGGGTTGTGCGCTGCACAACCCTTTTTTATAAGCTACCCTAAGCAACTGTCAAATTACTGCCAGCCCCCACCAAGGGATCTGTACAGCATAGTTATCGCCTGTAGCTTTTCCGCTTTTATAGTCGCTAAGTCCAACTCCGACTGCAATTTATTGGTCTGTGCAGTAATTACTTCCAAGTAAGTTGCATCATTGTAGGTGTACAAGAGCAATGCATTGTCAACCAGTTTAGCTGACCTGCTAACCATACGATTAGCGATATGCTCCTGCTCTGTTAATTTTTCAATCTGCACTAAGGCATCCGAAACCTCACCCACAGCCAAGAGGAGCGACTGCTTAAAGTTTAATTCGGATTGATCAGCGGCAATCTTCGCCTGCTCATACCGAGTCTTAAGCTGTCTGCCTTGCAGGATGGGCTGCGCAATAGCACCGGCTGCCATCCCAAACAAAGAGCCCGGAATATTAAACCAATTATTAGCCTTAAGGGCATTTAAACCGCCCTGTGCCGTAATATTTAAGACGGGGTACATGCTTACCTTAGCCACATGTATAGAGGCTGCACTCCGACGAACCTCCAACTCCCTAGTCTTTACATCTGGTCTATAGCTTAGCAATTCAGCCGGCACTCCCGTTGCTAGATCCTTTGGCACATAGACTTCATCCAAGCTCATCTGACGTGCAATGCGATCTGGCATTGCACCTGTCAAAATACTCAAGGCATTTTCCTGAATTTGGATAGCGCTCGCTATGGCCGGGATGCTCTTGGCAATCTGATCACTAACCAGCTCCTGCTGTTGCACGGCCAAGGAATTGATAATACCTAGCTCCTGCTGCTTAGCTAAGATGGCTAAGGTACTATCTGCAAAAACCAAGTTCTGCGTATTAATGGCCAATTGCTTGTCCAACATCAGCAGGTTATAATAGCCTTGCACCACCTCGGTCACCAGTCGAGTCTTAACGGCACGACTGGCCTCCTGCGTACTTAGCAAGTCTATTAGAGCTTCCTGTTTTTGCCCTTTAATCTTTCCCCAAACATCCAGCTCCCAAGAGAGGTTGATGTTGTAGAATAATCAAAGTTATGCCGCGCCCCCATATTCTGGCTTGCCATTATTCCGCTCATACTATTGTCCGAAGGACGATTCACACTTACATTGGCCAGATTGGCCTGAATTACGGGCGCATACAGCCATTTAGCTTGGGTATAGCCCTGAGCCGCGATGGCGATCTGCTTTATAGCCACCTGCAAGTCATTGTTCTGCAACATAGCCTTGTCAATCAAGCCCACCAAAATCGGATCTTGAAAGAATTCCGCATAGCCAATCTTTGCAATACTGCTATCCATTGCTGCAAGTTGATTTTCCTGACGGAAGGTATCCTGCAAGACGAGCGCAGGTCGTTCTTGTTGTTGTACGGCACAAGAACTCCAAAGCATGCTTGCTAAGATTGTTCCCGTACCTATATATCCTATATTTTTACTCAACTTCATCTCTTTATACAATTATCAACACCGCTGCCCAAGCCATAAGCAAGGCGCAGCGGCTTGTATGATTTAATACTCCCAATCGGATTCTTCGATTTTCTTACCACTGATGCGCTCCTGTAGGTATTGGAACAGGACAAACAATACTGGGGTTAAGAAAATACCTAATGCCGTACCGACTAGCATCCCAAATATAGCTGCATAGCCAATAGAATGATTCCCTAATGCAGATGGTCCTACTACAAAAACCAATGGCGTTATCCCAAGGATAAAGGCGAAGGAAGTCATTAAGATAGGTCTTAAACGTGCTTTAGCGCCTTCTACAGCGGCAGCCACCAAGCTCTTGCCTGCCTTACGGCGTTGCAAAGCGAACTCCACAATCAGGATCCCATTCTTAGCAAGTAGACCAATAAGCATAACCATCGCAATCTGTACGTAGATATTGTTGGCCACCCCACCAATACCAATGCCTAGAAAAACACCAGATAAACCTGCTGGAATAGACAGTAGAACCGAGAAGGGTAATACATAGCTTTCATACTGTGCCGACAACAAGAAGTAGACGAACACAATACACAAGATAAAGATAACCGTAGTCTGCGAACTCGCCTGACTCTCCTCACGGCTCATGCCCTTGTAATCATAGGCGAAGCCAGGAGGAAGCACTTCTTTACTTACCTCTTCTACCACCGCCATAGCCTGTCCAGTACTGTAACCTGGAGCAGCCATCACCGTGAGGTTGGAAGCATTAAACAAGTTAAAGCGCTCCACAACTTCAGGCCCTGTAAAAGGACTTAAGGTCAGCATGGTACTTACTGGCACCATCTCTTGGCTAGCATTTCTCACAAAGATGCCCTGCAAAGAGGCGG
>JASLCA010000149.1 GCA_030146225.1 Sphingobacterium sp.
CATTAAGGGCTTGTGATAACGCTCGTACTGCTCAAATCGAGGCGCAAAGTCGGTGATCTTGTAGGAGCCGTCTGCGCCTTCAATTGTGGTACATAAGATATTGGTGTTTTCAAGGTAATGCTGTGTGCTGCTCAGGATGCCCCCTACAGGTAGAATGCTAAATTCGCCCCCTTGCTCATCGTCTAGAAGGCTGCCAAATACAAATGAATCTTCAAAGGTAGGCCAGCATAACCAGTTGATATTACTGTTTTTCTCGATATGGGCGATATAGGAACAGTTGCCTATAATCCCTGTATTATATGTGTGCTTTTTAGTATGCATAGATCTTTTTTTATGATTAAAATAAGCTTATTGCTTTGCGAAATAAGCGACGAGCTCTACGGCTTCTTTTTGATTTTCAACGTAGTAGTCGGCCTTGGAGCTCTTGTTGCCCACCTTTACGGTAATGGCGCTGTCAGGTAACTCATAGAACATATCTTCATCCGTGGAATCATCGCCTATCGCGAATATAAAGTCTGGCTTGTAGTCTGCTACGATGTCTACTGCGGCTTTCCCCTTGTTGAGGGCATTGCTCTTTATCTCGATTACATTGTCGCCCATAAGTAGCTGTAGGCCATATTGAGGCAGTATATACCTTAGGTTTTCGACAAGCTCTTGTGCTCTTAATAGGCCTAATCCATCTTTGACACGGCGATAATGCCAAGCCAAGGAATAGGATTTCTCTTCTATCAAGGAGCCTGGGGTGATATTGGTCAGCTTGGCCATAATCCGGCGGACTGGCATCTTCCAACTGGTGGTCAGGTCATAGGGCGCAAACCACTTACGATCGGGGTAGTTGGTCCATGCGCCGTGCTCTGCTACTAGAAAATAGGGGGCATGACCAAACCATTTCCCTAGATCAGTATACTGTCTCCCGCTGATAATAACGATTTGATTGGCGGGGTTAGCTTGCAGCTCGGCTAGCATTTCCTGCAGTTTAGGGGTAGGGATGGCTGCAGATGGGCTTTTGTGAAAGCCGATCAAGGTTCCATCATAATCTAAGAAGAATAGTCGTCTTTTACTCCGCTTGTACCTTGTTAAAAGGCTGCTTTTCACGGCGGCTTGTATCTTACGGGTGGTATGTTGTTTTTGTCTACTCTTGATTTCGCGTAAGCGGAGGAAGAATATCTTTACCCAATGGAAAACACTGAATTTCTTGACGATTTGTACATTGCTACGCATTCTTTTGCGTTGCTCTTCCTGCGGCATATGCAGGGCCAGCTGTATGGAAGAGGCTATATCTTGTGCGGAATAGGGATTGATCAGGATGCTATCCAAGAGCTCCTTGGAGGCGCCTGCATGCTCACTCAAGATAAGTACGCCATCTTGCTTGGCTGCTTTACTGGCAATGTATTCTTTGCAGACAAGATTCATCCCGTCTTTTAAGGAGGTGACCAGACAGATGTCAGCCGCAACATATAAGGCCGATATATCTTCTATCGCTAGGGAGGTATAATAATAAGCTATGGGCGTCCAAGCATTTGTGCCATAGACGGCATTGATCTGGCCTACCATGCGGTCAATTTCATCTCGTAATGCCTTGTACTGCGCCACATTGTCCCGAGAAGGTACCACCAGCATATACAGCATAATAGTCCCTTGCAGCTCGGGTTGATTTTGTAATAGGGTTTCGAAGCCCATAAGCCGCTCAATAATGCCTTTGCTATAGTCCAGTCGATCAATTGAGAGTATTATTTTCTGCCCCTGATATTGTGCTTTGAGGTCCTTGACTTTTGCTTGTACGATGTCGGACTTGGCGAGGTTGTGGAATTTGTCAAAGTCAATGCCCATGGGAAAGACTTCTATATTTACCTCCCGGTCTCTACATTGTACGGTATTGTTTTTATTGGGAAGCTCCAGGATGGTCAGGCAGGAGTTCAGGAAGTTCTGGGTGTCATTGTAGGTATGGAATGCGATAATGTCGGCGCCTAATAAGCCTTGTAAGAGCTCGTTTCGCCAAGGAATACAGCGAAATATTTCTTCAGCTGGGAAGGGGATGTGCTGGAAATACCCGATGGATATCTGTTCATGATATTCCCGTATCATCTGGGGGAGTAGCATCAGCTGGTAGTCGTGGATCCATAGCTCATCCTTGTCGGTAATCCCATGCTTCAGGAGGGCTGCACAAAACTTTTGATTGACCTGTTGATAGGCAGTCCAGTAGTTGTTGTCAAAGACGGCGTAGGTCAGCCTGTCGTGAAAGATGGGCCAGAGTATTTCATTTGAAAAGCCTTCATAGTAAGCTTCTAGTTCTTCTGCGGTTAGGAATACCGGGACTAGGTTTAGGGTTTTTAGTTTGTCGGTTATAAGCTGTGCTTCGGCTTCATCTTCGGGGATATAACCTGGCCAGCCTATCCAATAATTATGGTCTTTTTTATAGATGGTGCCTAAGCCGGTTGCTAAGCCCCCTTCGCTGGGTAAAAAATGTAATTCATCGCCGTGTTTTTCGATTCGTATAGGCAATCGATTTGAAATAATTATAGTTCCTTTTTTTAACATAGTTTAATTTCTAGAGGTTGCTAGACAACCTCAGTTGCCTGCAGCATAATTCCAATGTAATAACGCTGTGGGCCAGTAATAGTTTTGCTTTATTAACTTGTAGTGGGGTGTATCTGAATGGATACGTTATTGGAGTCTTAATCTAAAACGATTAAATTCTATTTTTATTGCCTTAATAATCAGCTATATATTATTTGGCGTTATTTAATGGTTAATAAAATTTCTTAAATCAAGCTGTTTTTGGCAAGCCTTGAGCCTGCTTTTCGTGCCCTATTCCCCTGTGTAACAATTGTTGCAGTCAGTCTTGTTTTAAAAGATGATATTTGTTGTACAGGGGAAAAGCCAGCTGTAATTTTTTTTAATATTTTAAGCTATTTAAGATGAAAAACTACTTTAGAAATTGGGATATTATGCGTGTGGTACGTCTTGCGCTGGGGATTTATATTATGATTCAAGGCTATCAGGAAAGCCAGTGGTTAATCTTGGGCGCTGGTGCTTTTTTTGCCTTGATGCCGCTTTTAAATATAGGCTGTTGCGGCAGTTCGGCTTGTGCCATGCCAGCTGCTAAATCTGCTCGGAAGTAAGCCTTCCTTTTTGATGTATACTTTTAGATTTAGCCTACCAGCTATTTGGTAGGCTTTTAGATCTTGACTTATCAAGCCCTTTTGATACTTGATATAAGCCTGCTTATTGTTCTGGGATTATGTCTTACAAGCTCTTATGCGTCTCAAACTGATTGATTCTATTGGTCATTCCATTTTTTTCTAAGAAGTGCTTAAGGTCTAGAGCGGCTTCATCTATATTGTTTAGAGCTACAACAGCTCCTGAAAACTCGCTGCCTAGGGTTGCTAGCAGTTGTGTTGCAATGCCTTTGCGATGATAAGCTGCGGCTACAGCAAGCTGATAGATTCGCTTATTGTGGCTACTGTAAAGTACATAGCCTACGAGTTGATCCGCTACATATGCGCCCAGGGCTGCGGGCTGTATAAGCTCCATGCTCTGCGCTGTGCTTTGCCAACTGGGGCTTACTTCCCAAAAGGACTGTAGGGTAGGCCAAGGATATGTCGTTAACTCACGGATGCTTGCTATACCGCTGTGCTTTTCTGCTGGCAGACTGCCTGAAAAGCATAATAGCTTGCGCTGGATTTGAAAGCCATTTTTCTCATAGGCGCGAATTGCAGCATGGTTGTTTTCAATCACTTCAAGTTGCATCGCTACTATTCCTTGCTCGTGCAGAATCGGTAGGCTGTAGGCATACATCTTGCCGACTAGGGCTTGACCTCTATATGCGGGCAATACCCCTGTGCCACTGTTGTAGATGCGCTGTTGGCCCTCAACTGTGCGTAGGGCATGCATAATAAAGGCGACTAGCTTATCGCCTATAAATACGCCGACAGAATGCGGAAGGGATACACTCTCGGCATGAAGTTTCGATTCAAACTGCGCTTCATTTAGTTGAAAGGGCGTTATATAATCCGCAAAGGCGGCATTCAGTGTGGCATGCAATTGGGGCTTGTCTGCTTGCGTTAGTTGGCGTATTAGCATAGTGTTCTTTGTTGTTTTTCTGACCTTTAAATCGCGCTTTGGAGCCTAGGATCTGTTAGGTTAAGCTTTCAATGTACAGAATTTATAACGCTTTTAATTTCTTGAACGGTAATTTTATTGTTAGAAACAGGTGCTTTTGGGCTTTTCAGGGCCTTTGATTGCTTTCTTGTACGCTGCGGCTGATCCTTTACTTGGCTACTATGCTGTATAAAGGGCAAAAAAAAGCCTCACTTTAATGGGTGAGGCTTACACATTGAAACAAAATATATTTTTTAAGGGTAGGTCGTTACTACTTTTGCGACTTTCCAACCTGCGGCGCTATGCGTTAGGGTTATTAGGTCTACTCGCGTAAAGTTTGCAAACTGCATGGTTGCCTTGGCTGTACATACTTCGGCCGTTTCTGTTAGGATCTCATAGTTTGCAGTGCAGTCATATGTCAAGCCTTTGTTCTTCTGGATAAAGTGGCTGTAGGCCTTTTTTCCATAGCGATCGCCATTCGTAGCGTTTTCATAGCTAAAGTCTTTTGTCAGATCATCTTTACTAAATGCGCTTTGCCCTAAGGTGGTAGCTGCTACATAGTTGTTGACCAATGTTTTTGAATTGCTAACGGTAGTCGGGCCTGATTTTTCAGCAGCAAAGGAACTGAAGGAGGTTAGCATAATGAAGGCTGCGGCAATGCTGGATACTGTTCTTTTCATGATTAAATATTTTTAAATCTTTTGTTTATAGCTCTTATTTGATACTTCAAAGGTAGGGTGGAGCAGGCCGTTTGAAAATAGATATTAGACCAGTATCTGGCTATTCTCGGTAAAAAACAGATATTACTCGGTGAATACTTCTTTATACAAAAAGTATCACTGGTATTTGCAATTGCTTGCTACCAGTGATACTTAATAGCGCTCCTTTAGGCTTTGCCAACAGCGTCTTTAGGGTTTAATTTCCAATCGAAGCTCTTCTTGCATGCGTTTCTTGGCGCCGTTTATTACATATTCATAGGACAGTAAGAAGACGTTGAACTTTCTGCCATAGGATTCTTCTACCCTAAAGCTATTGGGGTAGCGTTCATCTCCATCTATTTGGGTTACTTTAATGTTTTTGTAGGGCTTTATCGTAATATTTCCCGCTGGATTCATCTCCAAGATAATGGCTGTTTTTTGGATATGATCGACCTTGCTTTCGAAGGACTCTGTTCCAGCTATTACCCGCACGCTATTGCTCGTTAGTGGAAATAATTTCTTATTTCCTGCCGTTACCATTTCATTGACCATCCCACTCATCGAGTAGAAGGCATTTTCTGCTTGGGAGGCGTAGGCATTCTTGATCACGACTTGATAGAGAATGGTCCGTTTCTTCTCGGTGATCTCTATGCCTGCAGTATTACCTGCTTTGAGGCCAATAAAGTAGGTGGAATCTGGAGACAGACCGTCAGGACGCAGCTTCACAAGCGTACGGCCGGTACGTTCGCCGGCTTTAATATGGATGTTATAATCTGAGATCTCATATTTTTCCGCGGGCAATAACCGCGCATACAATTTCTCATCCCCATCAAAAAGGGATCGATTGTAAATCCTGAGTTGTGCGGTATCTAATTCCAAGGGAATACTCATATCCTTGCTAGGGGCATCTGTTCCGCCTACCGATGCCGAAATATAGCCTGTCACCTCTTCGCCTGTCAAGGGTACCACCTCTTGAAAGGTATTGTAGTAGTTGCTGCTGATTAGGGCAACTACATTTTTGTACATCTCTCTTTCGAATATTTCATTATCCTTGCAGGAAGCAAGGAAGGTGCTTACTGCAAGGAGGGTAATATATTTCATTTTCATAATTGCTTCTTTAATGTGTAACCTAATAGCCTGGATTTTGATCTAGTGAAGGCAATCTTCGCATCTCTGCACGCGGAATTGGTACCCAGATTAATTTTCTATCCACTACACGCGTTAAGAAGGAGGATGTGCCTGGGATTACGCGTTGGTAATAGGTTTCCTTGGTTGCGCCATCTGGATTCATGCCTCGTATGGGTTCACGCTCGGTCTCTTCATAGATTCCCCAGCGACGTACATCGTAGTACCTTCTGTTTTCCCAAAGGAATTCCACCATGCGCTCGCGCTCGATCTGCTTTTGTACTTCGCCTTGCGTATTGAGTTGGGCAGCGCTTAGACCCGGTAGGCCTGCTCGGTAGCGCACCTGATTAAATGCATTTTTAATCTCTTCGGCATTGCGTGAGACGGTATACTGGCGATCTCCAAGGGTTACTGTATGACTGCCCGTCAGGTTGTTTAGGGCCTCGGCGTAGGAAAGTAGGATCTCGGCATAGCGGATTATTGAATAGGCCTTCTTAATGTGGCGCGCCCCTGTTCCTTGGAAGGCATCCATAGGATGGTTATATTTTTTGATAACATAGCCTGTTATCGGGTAGTTTGGCGATGTTGCCGTGACTCCACCTCGTCCATCTGCATCCTGAAAGTAATACTTTGCGGTATAGTTGCTGACCGATGCGCTTGACTGTGCCTGCCATACGGCTTCGTTAAAGCCAATTGAGGCGTAGAAGCGCATTTCCCGATTTGCATACATCTTGTATACCCCGGAATTGAGCGGATAGCCAGAGAAGTTGCGCGGGCTTGTGGTAAAGCCTGTTTCTGAATAATAGCCATCTGAGGCTGCTTCTTCTTTTGTACGGCCATCATCCATTAAGTAGGCATCTACTACCTTCTGCGTCACACTGAATCGACCCCAGCCGCCTAGTGATGGGGGCATCGATCCTTGACTTATGGTGCTGACGAGGTACCCCGTATTTCTACCCCAAATAATTTCTTTATTAATCTCGGCTACTGCTTCTCCTGAGAAAATATCCGAGTAGGATCTAAAGGGGTCAATGCCATCGGCTCCAGCAGGATATACGCCGTAATAATTAGGGTCTGAGCTGATATTCTTTGGGAGTGCGGGGGTCTTGTCATCCTTCATAACGGTGTGCAACTTGTAGCTGCCTAGATCCATTACGCGCTTGGCTGCCGCTGCAGCTACCGCCCAGCGAGACTCATCGTATACTTGGGATACATAGTGTACATTGTCGGTCTTGCGTGTCCAATTTCCAAAGTAGGAATTGGCTACCGGACCGCCATTGAATAAGGGGCTGGCATGGATTAATCGTAAGCGAGCGATTAAGGATAGGGCGGCGCCTTTGGTGGGCCGTCCGAAATCTAGTAAGGAGACCTCGTTAGGAAGTAGTTGGGCTGCCTTTTCAAATTCTCCACAGGTATAGTCCATGGTCTCGTCATAGGTTCCTCTCGGCCGATCGTAATATTCTATAGGCTCGTTGGTGTTTACGACTTCATCGCCAACTAGGATTGCAGGGCCATAGTCTACCAAGATATTGTAGTAAGCATAGGCGCGTATAAAGCGGGTATAGCCCTCAATTCTTAGGCGATCCATATTCTTCATGTCCGCTGGCTTGTCTAGGTTTTGTAAGATACTGTTACACTTGCGAATTATCTTGTAGTACTTACCCCATTGATTGAGGTTTGGATTGCTGTCCCCAAAGAAGTCTGCATTTATGCGGCCTGTGGCGAAGTCCATTCCATAATACACATTGCTGGAGCCAGCTCCAGTAAGGCCATTGAGGCCTTCGTCAGTCGCCATCGGTCCTGGCGTATAGCCAAATCGGATGGTGTTGGACTCATCTGGGAATAGGTCGGCTGCACCCCACATATAAGCTTCCATATTCCGCGCATTGGAAAATGCAGAGTCTATATTAAACTCATCATCAAAATACTCATCGATATTTAGATAATCCTTACAGGATGATACCATAACGATCGACTGGATCACAATGGCGGCTAGCGTTATTCTTTTTATGATTGACGTTTTCATGTCATTAAATTAGATCTGCATTAAAAATTGACGTACACTTGAAAGGAATAGGTGGATGGTATTGGGTATTTCCGACCATTCCATGCGGCTTGTTCAGGATCATAGATCTTGACCTTGTCCCAGATGTACAAGTTGTTCCCTACAAACTGCAAGTCCATAGAGGTGATTCCGATACGCTTTAAGAATGAGGGGTTAATGTTGTAATTCACAGTTAACTCTTCTAAACGCAGGTAGCGTGAGTCGGCTTGCCAGAAGCTAGACAATTGGCTGTTGTTCACATTGTTGCCATATTGTAATCTAGGGAAGCGTGCATTGGGATTTTCGGCTAGTGCTGGGTCTATTCCATTGGCTATTGCATAGTCCATTGGTATCCAGCGATTGCTCGGATTTGCTGCTATATCGATCACATTTCCAAAGCCTCCTTCGAAGAATGGCATGTAGCCCATTCCATTGGTTTTCGATTGATTATTGACCCTGGTAGATTGGCCCACATAGAAAAATGGAGTGCTTCCGGTTCCTTTGAATAAAACACCTACAGTTAGCTTCTTATAGCGCACCTCGCCTCCAAAGCCATACATCGCTAGGGGGTAGTTATTGCGGGTTAAGGGGACCATATCCAATTTGTCAATTGTACCATCTCCGTTGACATCTTTGTATTTTATGTCTCCTGGCAATACGGTTCCAAAACTTTGTTTCGGGCTGTACTTGATATCATCTTCATCTTTAAAAAGTCCAAGTGCCTGATAGCCTCTAAGTGAATTTAATGGGAATCCATTGTACTCCAAGTAGGGGTATTCTAGGTAGGCTTGTTCCCAGTTTTGTACCTCATTTTTAGTATAGGTGAAGTTCCCGCGAAGGGTAAAGCCTAGGTCGCTTGTGATATTGCCTGTATAGCTTATATTTCCATCAATTCCGG
>JASLCA010000159.1 GCA_030146225.1 Sphingobacterium sp.
TTTATATTTTGTACAATTGGGGAGGAATGGGGCTTTGTAGGCAGTGTTATTTTAGTTTCCATCTACCTAATTTTGCTTATACGCGTAATTAATATTGCCGAAAGACAACGTACAGCATTCGCCAGGATTTATGCATATGGAGTAGCCTCCATCCTATTCTTCCACTTCTTTATAAACATCGGCATGACCATCGGGATAGTACCCGTAATTGGAATTCCACTTCCCTTTATCAGCTATGGAGGATCTTCCTTATGGAGCTTTACAATACTCTTGTTTATCCTACTCCGATTTGATTCAAGCCGGAAGGGATTGAACAACTAAATACGCTCGAGCACATAGCGTATTGCATGATCCACAATTTCAGCAGGATTGGTAGAAAAGGAATCATTAACCCGACTGGCTAAGATAGCATTGACCGACAAGGCATGATGTCCAAACATATTGGCTAAGGCATAGATCCCTGCGGTCTCCATCTCAAGGTTGGTAATAATACGTCCTTGACTCTGGAAAGAGCCTGCCCGTTGAATCAGGTCAGGATATACATTTACCGAGCGGACCGATCTACCTTGGGGGCCATAAAAGCCTGGCGCAGTCATAGTAATGCCCTTGGGCAAGTCCTGTGCAATCTGATCTAACAACTTCTTACTGGCACGCCCCACATAAGGCTTAAAGGTTAAGGTATCAAAATGGGCCTGTATCTCTTCCCGCATAGCAAGCTCTTCATCGGTATAGGTTTTTACATAATATTGCATCAAGGCATCAAACCCAATTGCATACTCACTTACCAAGATAGTTCCCATCTTAATATTCCCCTGAATAGAGCCGGAAGTACCAATACGCACAACGTCCAAGGAAGTAAGTTCAGGCTTTAAAGTACGCGTTTCGAAATCAATATTTACAAGCGCGTCCACCTCATTAAATACAATATCAATATTATCCGTACCAATCCCAGTGGATATAACGGAAATCCGCTTGCCATTTAAGCTCCCGGTATGGGTGATAAACTCCCGCTTGCCCTTTTTAACCTCAATATGATCAAAATATTTAGAAACCTGCTCCACCCGATCAGGATCCCCTACAAAGATTATTGTAGTTGCTAAATCTTCAGGAAGTAGGTTTAAGTGGTAGATACTACCATCTGGATTTAAAATTAATTCTGAATCTGCAATCATAAAGTCTGTATATAGCTGTAAAGAATTCCCTCAAGTTTGTCCAATTTTAGAACCACCTGATTTACTTGCATTTTTCGAATCTCCACGTCCATGGAGCAGTTATTGTCAAACTGTTGGTTTAAAATAAGTAAATTTTCTTCTTTTACCAAACGCATAACTGCATTCATCTGCAAATAATCAAATGTAATCCGGTAAATATCATTCACAGTCTTCTCCACAACAGTAGCCGAAGCCAAAGCTTCCTGCGTAGCCGTCTTATACGCATTGATCAAGCCGGGCACCCCCAACAAGGTTCCCCCAAAGTAGCGGACCACTACGACCAATATATTGGTAATATCTTTGGAGAGCAGCACATTTAAAATAGGTCTGCCAGCAGTCCCAGAAGGCTCCCCATCATCATTAATGCGAAAGACCGTACGATCTGTACTCAGCCTATAAGCCCAGCAGTGATGCCTAGCCTTAGGATGTAGCGACTTAAGTTCCGCAATAATATCTTTCAACCTATCCGCATCCTTAAATGGATAAGCATAGGCTACAAACTTACTCCCCTTATCCCTAAAGATCCCTTCTGAAGGCTCTTCAATCGTATAATAAACATCTTCAAATAAACTCACAGATACGCAATAATTAATACAGAAATAACAGCTAGAAAAAGCCCCACCTTATTAAAGGCAGTCAGCCGCTCGGCAAAAAAGCTAACCCCAATTAGTGTGCCGAGCAATATAACACCAATATTCATGCCTGTAAAGACCAGTGAAGGACTTTCTGGCAAAGCCCGATGCGCCTTCATATAAAATAGGATATTTCCAAAGTTAAACAAGCCCAAAAGCAGTCCCCAACCAAAAGATTTAAGGGGAAGACCTTCTTTCTTTACGATGGCTCTAAAGAGGATTAGCAAAAGCGTAAAAGCACCCGCCAAGGCAAATACAAAAAACATAGAAAATGAATAAGGTACAGCCTGATACAAGGCGACCTTCTTAAACAGAATATCTATAATGCCCATTCCAAAGAACACCATAACCGCATAAAGCCAATTGGAAGAGCTCGCCCCATTCCCCTTGTGCCAGCTTATAGAAAACAAGATAGCAAACAAGCCAATGCCAATGCCAATCAATTTTACAGCTGCCATATCCTCCCCAAATATAAAGTAGGCCGCAAGCAAGGGAATAAACAGCGACAATCGCTGCGCAATCTCTGTCTTCACGATGCCACTAAAAGTAATGGAATAACCTATACACAGGAAGATAATAGGCAATAGGATCGCTAGAGGGAGATAAAGCCTCCAAGGCAATTGACTAATGGGAAGCTGCACTGCGGCCGGCGGAATAAACAAATAAGCTAAGCCCACAGCAATTAAGTAATTCCAAAAGATTAAATGCAGATGCTGATACCCCTTATTTTTAGCCAGCTTTAAAATCACCGACACCAGCACACTACAAAACACACTTATTAAGACGTACAACATATTTAAAATCGAAATACTAAAATCAGCAATTTTACGAAAAATATAACAAATTCAATCAGCAGCCTAACCTTTATTGTGAAAGTCCAGTACCTAGCGCTTATCCTACCCCCAAGCTTAGCATAGATTTCTAGGAAGAACGATACCTCAGCCCTCCCCAGCCTTAAGAATTACCAAAAATACAGATCAATCGCTAAAGGCTTACTTATTTCAGCAAAATACAGGAGTAAAAATCATAATTTGAAAATCACAAAAACTTATAATGCCAAATTAAATGCAAAAAATAGAATAAAAAACACAACAAAATAACCTAAAAAAAACATTAAATTTTCAAGCAAAAACAACCCAAATTATACAATAAAAATAAGGATAAAAAAGTCATTTAATCGCCATTATCTAGCCTTAAAAAACATAAAATAAAATATAACATATTGTAAAAGAATAGATTATTATAAAACAGAAAGAATTAGACAAGCTAAATAAACAGGCGTTTATAAGTGAATAATTAGCATAGAAAATCACTTAAAAATCAGCTATAAAAGATCAAAATTCAAATCTTTTTTAAATTTATTTTGCATATATAAATTATATACTCTACATTTGAGCCATAATGTTAGACAGATGATGAAGTACACGACATATTTTTATTTTGGTTTCTTTTATTTTAACGATAAGAGCCGGGATTGATATGTTTATACATAAGTAAACAAAAAAGTCCCGGCAGTGTCCGGGACTTTTTTTGTTTAAACCAAAAACGAAAATGAAAACAAAAATAGCTATACAAGGAGTCAAAGCATCTTTTCACGAAGAAGCTGCATTTAAATATTTTGGCGAAGACATTGAGACCATAGAGTGTGAGTCTTTCAAAAAGACTTGTGAAGTACTGAAACAAGGCAAAGCAGATTATGTGGTGATGGCGATTGAGAATTCAATTGCAGGCAGTATACTTCCAAACTACAATCTACTGCGGGATTATCGCTTCCATATTATTGGCGAAGTACATCTTAATATTCAGCAAAACTTATTGGCCCTGCCAGGTGTAAAGCTCTCGGACATTAAGTTTATAGAATCTCATCCAATAGCGATTAGACAATGTGATGAGTTTTTAGGAGACTACCCAGAATGGACCGTAAAAGAAGGCATGGACACAGCAGCCTGTGCCAAGGGGATTGCAGAGAACCAGCTGAAAAACACAGCTGCCATCGCAAGTGCTTTAGCTGCCAAGCTGTACGGCTTAAATATATTAGAAAGAAGGATTGAAACCAATAAGAAGAATGCAACCCGTTTCCTAATTCTGGCCAATCAGGTGATTGAGCAGAAAAATGCAAACAAGGCATCCCTCTCCTTTCAAACAGGCAATGCTGTAGGCGCACTAGCAAGCGTATTACAATGTTTTGCAGAGCAAAACGTTAACCTCAGCAAAATTCAATCCATGCCCGTCGTAGGCAAACGCAATGAGTATGACTTCTACGTAGATGTGGAATGGAAAAAACAAACGGATTATGATGCCGCTATACGCAAGGTATTAAAGCATACCGTGAATTTCAATATTATGGGCGAATACATTAAAAACGAAAAAGTATAAAATCAACAAACCTTATATACATTAAAAAAACACAAAAGATGAAACATACATTAGATATCCTTCCCTTAAAATCTTGGTTAGACACAGGTGACAAACCTTTGATTATTGCCGGTCCATGTAGTGCAGAGACTGAAGAACAAGTTGTATCCACAGCCCATCTTTTAGCAAATACAGGACGTGTAAATGTATTACGTGCAGGAATTTGGAAGCCAAGAACTCGTCCAGGAGAGTTTGAAGGCATAGGCAGTATTGGTCTAACTTGGTTAAAGCGAGCTAAAGAAGAGACGGGCTTACTGACAGCAACAGAAGTTGCTACAGCCAAGCATGTTGAAGAGGCATTAGCAGCAGGCATAGACATCCTTTGGGTTGGAGCGCGTTCAACCGCAAATCCATTTACAGTACAAGAGATTGCAGATGCTTTAAAAGGCGTAGACGTTCCGGTATTTGTTAAAAACCCAGTAAACCCTGATCTTTCTTTATGGATTGGAGCATTAGAGCGTATCAATGGAGCAGGCATTAAGAAATTGGGCGCAATACATAGAGGCTTCTCCTCTTTCGAGAAGACAGCCTTCAGAAATGAGCCGATGTGGGATCTAGCCATTCAATTAAAATCTGCTTGTCCAGAATTGCCAATCTTAAATGATCCAAGTCATATCTGTGGCAATAGAGAATTGTTACCATACATCTCCCAGAAAGCTATGGACATGGATCAGCAAGGCCTTATTGTAGAGTCTCATATAGATCCTTCAGTAGCTTGGACTGATGCAAAACAACAGGTTACCCCTGCTGCCTTGGTAGAGTTATTAGACAACCTATCGGTACGTCGTCCAGAGTCCAACAACCCAGCATTTGAAGATAAACTAGCAGAATTACGCCAGCAGATTGACAAGTTGGATGACACCATCTTGAAACAGATTGGAGATCGTATGAAGATTGCTGAGAAAATAGGAGAATACAAGAGAGACAATAATGTAACCATCCTGCAAGTAAAC
The DNA here is from genome assembly GCA_030146225.1 of Sphingobacterium sp. Classification (GTDB taxonomy): domain Bacteria; phylum Bacteroidota; class Bacteroidia; order Sphingobacteriales; family Sphingobacteriaceae; genus Sphingobacterium. The sequence goes on from JASLCA010000159.1 coordinate 5,212, forward strand.
CGTTGGGATGAGATTGTGGAAAAACGCCTACAACTCGCCCGAGCACTTTCCTTAAGTGATGATTTCGCGGCCAAATACTTAGAGCTCTTACACCATGAATCTATTCGCAAGCAGAATGAGATTATGAATGCAAAAGCTGTTACGGAGGCGTAATGAACGAAAAAAGTATTCAGCTACAACAGTCTTCAAAAAAGATTAGTGGCAAGATTCAGCTGACTGGTTCTAAATCAGAAAGCAATCGCGCACTAATTATACAGGCCCTAAGCCATGGAGCTGTTCACATAGAAAATCTATCCGAGGCTGCGGATACTGTAATTATGCAAAAAGCCTTGGCACAAGCCTTGGCGGCCTCCTCGGAGCCTACGCAGATTGATATTGGTCCCGCTGGAACCGCAATGCGCTTTCTGACCTCCTTCTTGAACTTAGTTCCAGGAGAGTTTACCCTAACTGGTACAGAACGCATGCAATTACGGCCAATTGGGACACTTGTCGATGCTTTGCAAGCTCTAGGAACCGACATTCAGTACGAAAAGAAAGCCGGCTATCCACCTTTGAAAATCAAGGGTGGATTTAGCCAGCAAGCTGCTACAATTCATATCCCAGGGGATATAAGTAGCCAGTATATCTCTTCCCTATTGCTGATTGCTGCATCCTTAGAACAAGGGCTCTGCCTCAATATTATAGGTGAATTAACCTCCAAGCCCTATGTCAAGATGACCTTGGACATGCTTAAAGAAGCCGGTATAAGCCATACTTGGGAGGGAAATCAGATTCAGATTGCGCCACAAGAATTTCAAGCGGCAACCATCTATGTGGAACCAGATTGGAGCGCAGCCTCCTACTGGTATAGCATAGTAGCACTCTCGGACAATGGCAGCATACTCCTCCCAGGACTAAAAGCAAATAGTCTGCAAGGAGATATAGCCATAGTAGAGATAATGCAGCATTTTGGGGTTGAAAGTAGCTTTACAGCGGCCGGCTTAGCCCTGCAAAAAACAGATAAGAGCAGCAATCAGGTGCGCTTTGACTTTAAGGAATGTCCTGACCTTGCACAAACTGTTGTTGCCTTGGCTGCGGCAATAGGCCGTGACATCTCGATTACAGGCGTGGAAACCTTAAAAATTAAAGAGACTGATCGCTTAGCTGCACTTAGAACTGAGATTGGCAAGTTTGGCGCCGAACTCATTCAGGAAGGGGAAGTTTATCATGTAAAAACTGCACAGGTACAGGCCCCCGCAGCACTTAGTTTTGACACCTACGAAGACCATAGGATGGCGATGGCATTTGCGCCCCTAGCCCTGATATTCAACAATGTAACCATAAATGAGCCCTTGGTTGTAGAAAAATCATATCCCCTATTTTGGGAACACCTGCAAGCGCAGGGTTTTACGATAGGCTCATAATCAATCCAAATCAGTGCTAAGGACTTCTTTCTTAACACTGATTTGGTATATTTAACAAATATTACACAATTATGGCTGGAAATTCTTTTGGTACTATCTTTAAGGTAACCACTTTTGGCGAGTCGCATGGCAAAGCCATTGGAGTTATTATAGATGGCTGCCCTCCTAATATTAATATTGATGAGGATTTTATTCAATCCGAATTAGATAAGCGCAGGCCTGGGCAATCCAAGATTACCACGCAACGCAAGGAAAGCGATACCGCGCAAATTCTTTCGGGAGTTTTTGAAGGGAAATCCACAGGAACCCCAATTGCGATATTAATTCCAAATGAAGATCAACGCTCAAAGGATTATTCACATATCGCTGACAAGTACCGTCCTTCGCATGCCGATTATACCTATCAGCAAAAATATGGCATTCGGGATTACAGAGGCGGCGGCCGTTCATCAGCACGTGAAACAGCAGCCCGCGTGGCAGCTGGAGCAGTAGCAAAGCTATTCCTAAATCAGTATGGTATCGAAATATTTGCTCACGTCTCGGCTGTAGGCAAGATTAATGCCCCCAACCTGACGCATGACAATCTAGGGGAACTATTGAGCTTACGCGAAAGCAATATTGCGCGCTGTGCAGATCCTGCCACTGCCCAAGAGATGATTAGCCTGATTGATCAAGTCCGTAAGGATGGAGATACCATTGGAGGACAGGTGGCGACAATTGTCCGCAATGTCCCAGTAGGCTTGGGGGACCCAGTCTTCGACAAGCTACATGCAGACCTTGGAAAGGCAATGCTGAGCATTAATGCAGTACATGGCTTCGAGTATGGATCGGGATTTAGTGGCTCAGAAATGCGCGGCTCCCAGCATAATGACATCTTTATAAAAGAAGGAGACAAGGTACGCACCATGACCAACTTCTCGGGTGGTATACAAGGTGGCATATCCAATGGGATGGACATAACATTTCGCACAGCATTTAAGCCGGTAGCCACTATTATGCGGGATCAGGACACCTTAAATGAACAAGGTGAAAACACCAGCATCTCAGGCAAAGGCCGTCACGATCCCTGTGTAGTGACCCGAGCCGTAATTATTGTGGAAGCAATGACAGCGCTCACGATTGCAGATCATCTACTTAGAAACAAGGCTGTAGCAAATGGAAAATAATTTTGTATTAACTGCCGACATTGGAGGCACGCATATTACATCAGCTATTGTCAATATAAAAACATGGCAAATTCTAGAGGAGTCTATCTCTAGAAGCCATGTTAACGCCAGATCAGATGCTAAATCGATTTTTTTATCGTGGAAGGATTGCCTAAACAGTAGTCTCGCAAATGTGCAACAGCCTATCGCTACCTTAGGCATTGCCATGCCTGGACCCTTTAATTATGAGGCAGGCATTTCATTGATGCAGAATCAAGACAAGTATGATGCCCTGTATAAGATTAATGTATTGGAAGAGCTGAAAAAGACTTTAGACCTTCCAATAGCTATTCGATTTATCAATGATGCGGCAGCATTTTTACAAGGAGAAATATTCGCAGGCGATTTAACCCTTAAAGGCAAGGTTTTAGGCATAACCTTAGGCACTGGCTTAGGCTCAGCAGTATGGGAAAAGGGGAATAAAGCCTATGATGCAAACCTCTGGAATAGCCCGTATAAAGATGGAATCTTTGAGGAGCACCTGGTGACACGCTGGCTTACGACACGCTTCTTTGCCTTAACAGGGATTCAAGAAAATGGTTTTAAAGAGATTTTAGCAAAGCATCAGGGAAAGCCGAGTTTTGATCAACTGCTCAGCGAGTATGCAAGCTCCTTGTATGACTTCCTGTTATTTTTTTCCGAGCAACAGCAATGTCGCATATTTGTACTAGGGGGAAGTATCTCCAAAGCCTGGGAAATAATCAGCAGCTACAACAAGGAGAAGTTTAAAGATTTTGAAATCTTTATTGGGCAGTATGCGGAGCAGGCAGCCATGATTGGTGCAGCCTCCCTTTTCAAGCCTTAAAGGAAAATTTCCAAAGCTTTAAAAAAGCTTTGGAAATGTAGTTTCATTATATTCACTCATCATGGCGTAGACCATCTCGAGCACATCATCCACAGATGGCTTGGTAAAGTAATCCCCATCTGAGGCATAAGGTGTCCTATGGGCTTTAGCGCTAAGTGTTCTAGGCTGTCCATCCAAGGCGAAATAACCTTTTTGATTTTCTAATATCTGCTGTAGAATAAAGGCACTTGCGCCTCCTGGAACATCCTCATCAACCACTAATAGTTTATTGGTTTTAGCTAAAGAAGTAGCACATACATTGCTCCGATCAAAAGGCTGTAAACACTGTGCATCCACAATCTCAATAGAGATTCCTAGCTTCTCCAGCTCTATAGCGGCTTCTTGTACTACCCGTAAGGTTGCACCATAGGAAACCACGGTTACGTCCTTGCCTTCTCGGATGCGTTCAGCAATTCCAATAGGCACATTAAACTCCCCAACATTGGTCGGCATCTTCTCTTTAAGCCTATAGCCATTAAGACATTCCACCACCAAGGCTGGCTCATCCGAACGCAACAAGGTATTATACATGCCGGCTGCCTGTGTCATATTCCGAGGCACACAAATATGCATGCCGCGCAAAGCCCCTAACAGCACCGTCATGGGCGAACCTGAATGCCATACTCCCTCTAGCCTATGCCCACGCGTACGCACAATTAAAGGGGATTTCTGGGTGCCTTTAGTACGGTAGCTTAAGCTTGCTAAGTCATCACTCAAGACTGGCAAAGCATAGAGCAAATAATCCAAGTACTGGATCTCGGCAATAGGGCGTAAGCCTCGAATAGCTAGGCCTAAGCCTTTCCCAACGATGGCCGTTTCCCGGATTCCGGTATCAAATACCCGACCCTCCCCAAATTTCTCTTGCAATCCCGCAAAGCCTTGATTTACATCTCCGATTTTACCAACATCCTCCCCAAAGGCTAAGATGCGTTCATCCCGCATAAAGTTTTCATCAAAACAAGCGTTAAGTACTTCACGCCCATCCACAACCTCTGCATCAGGGGCATAAGTTGGCGGAATTACAGCCACCTTTAAAGGCGACTCATCCGTATCTGTAAAAAGCTTGTCATTATACCGATCATGATTTACGCCTTGCTTTTCGAGATACCAAGCCAATAACTCGGCTTTTCCAGCCACATTGTACAAGCGTAAATCCCGAATCGCACGTCTTACATTCCCATAAACTTCCTTCAAAGAAGGTTCCGCTAAGGATTGCAAGGTTTTTAAGGGTATTTCAACAATCGGATGCTCCACTCCGGATAACAAGCTGATTGCCTCATCCAGATCAACTTGAATAGTTTTATGATAATCGGCCCAAGCCCGACGCTGCTCCGTCCGTACAAAAGCCTTCGCTTCATCTTCAATAAGGTCCAACTCTTCTGCCTGCGCAACCCCAGCATCCAAAATCCATGCTCTAAACTTGCTATTACAGTCAAAGGCTTGTTCCCATTCTAGGCGCTCGGCAGACTTATACCGCTCATGCGAGCCAGAGGTGGAATGCCCCTGCGGTTGGGTCAGCTCGGTCACATGCACCACACAGGGAATATGTTTCTCACGAGCAAATTTAACGGCGCGCTCATAAACCTCACAAAGAGCCGGATAATCCCAGCCCTCTACCTTAAATATTTCAACCCCATTGCTGCCTGCCTCGCGTTGGAAACCGCGTATAGCCTCTGAAATATCAGCCTTAGCCGTCTGTACCTCATTGGGAACTGAGATCCCATAGCCATCATCCCATACGGAAACAACCACTGGGATCTGCTTTACAGCCATTGCATTTAGGGTCTCCCAAAAGACCCCCTCGGAGGTCGCAGCATTGCCTATTGTACAGAAGGTAACCTCATTTCCTTTATTAGAAAAATACTTTAGATAAGCTAATTTCTCATTTGCACGATATAATTTAGAGGCTAGCCCCAATCCCATTACACGTGCCATCTGTCCGCCAGTGGTGGAGATATCCGAAATGGAATTCTTTTGTTCCAACTGATTTAGCCAATGTCCCTCTGCATCCAACAATTGTGTGGAGAAGTGACAATTCATCTGTCGGCCACCCGAAGAGATGTCTGCTGCTAAATCAGGATTCGCATATAATTGAGAAAAGAAATGGTAAATATTAGAAATACCAGTAGCGAAAGCGAAAGTTTGATCCCGATAATAGCCAGAACGCCAATCCCCATTTTTGAATACCTTAGCCAAGGCTAATTGAGCAATTTCCTTGCCGTCTCCAAAAATTCCAAATTTGGCTTTGCCTGTCAAAACCTCCTTACGTCCCAACAAACTCACATATCTACTTTCAAGCGCTAGTTTATAATCGCTTAAAATGATTTCTTTGAAACCTTCAAAACTAATTTTGGAAGTTTCAATATCATTATTCATGTTTATGGTAATATTTGACATAGTTAACCTACGGTTTTAACAAAAGTACTAAATTATACGCTGCATCCCAATTCTTAACTTCCTCTTTGTGCAGCTTTAAAATGCGAAAGAAGTTTTTCTTTACAGCAATTAATAGTTACTTTTAGGCTCTTTTTAGCAGAAGAAACGGATGAATAAGAACTCAAATAAGAACAAGCAAGAAGGAACTTTTCTAGGCGATCTAGAGAAGACTATAATTATCAATCAATTGATGACGATTCCATTTAAAGAGCGGGATGAAAATTGGCGAGATGAGTTTATACAGCACATTTCTGAGGCTAATCTTAAACTTGGCGAACCAGAGGTAATATTGAGCAATGATGGCTTTCCCTATATACAATTACAAACCGTAAGTACAGGCGAAAGCTTTCAAGCCTATGTCCTAAGCAAGCAATTAGATCTAATCCTAGAAAAAGGCTTTGGCTTGGCTATTAATGCGCAAGCTGGGCAGCCAGACTGGGTGTTTTCCTATGGAGACTTGGTCAATCTAAAGCTTAACAATAGCTTTTATACAGACAAACATCTATTCACCAACAGCAAGGAGTACAATGGCATAGGCAAGGATGAGGAAATCTTGGTAGGTCAACCTTCCGAAGAAATCTTCCCTAGCTTCTTAAGAAAGCATATTAAAGACTTCCTACAGTATGAGGGGGTTAAAAATCCAAAGGTTATGCTTATCGCCAGAAATTATACGGATGAAGAGCGTGCTTCACAGGATCTGGTCTTTAATATTATGCCTGCGCAATTTGCCACGGAGAAGGACTTTAATAACATTATGAATACCTTACAATGGTTTTTACCAAAGCACTACTCCTTTTTCGGAGTGGATGAGATGAGTATAGAAAACGGCTTTATGCCTTTATAAAACTAAAGAAAAAACAATGTTTTTATTTAATGTAAGGGTATACGGCATACTGACCAACGCAGATCAAGAAGTACTTATCAGTGATGAAAAGCTTGCCAAAGTGTCTTTTACCAAATTCCCAGGGGGAGGCTTAGAATACGGAGAAGGACTAATTGAAGCGCTGAAGCGGGAGTTTATGGAAGAGTGTCAGTTGGAGATTGACATTGTGAAGCATGTTTATACCACGGACTTCTATGAGAAATCCAGCTTTAATGAAAGTCAGATTCTATCGATATACTATCAAGTAAAGGCTGCTGGCCCTATCAACTTTGACTTAAAGACCAGTCCATTTGACTTTTCAAAGGAGAAACAACAGGAGAAAATGGAGGTATTCCGCTTTGTACCTATAGAGGCCTTAAAGGAAAGCGACTTGACCTTTAAGACCGACAAGGTTGCCTGGCAAACATTTCTAAGCCTGCTTACACAGGAATAGTGTAAGCAGGAAGCCTGCTGCTAAATATATTCAAACAGGTAATACAAGCCTATTATTAAAACAATACAAGTGATAATAAGCGTCTTATTTCTACGCCCATCATTATAGGACTGGTGACTTTTGAATTTATAGTCCCTTTTTAAATTATTCAAGTCCATAGTAAACCTCCTTTATTAAATGATGCATGGAATTGTACAATTCCATAAATTCTATCTATTACTCATGATGGTATGGCTCATTGCGCATAATGCTAAAAGCCCTGTAAAGTTGTTCCACAAAGAACATGCGAATCATCTGATGAGAGAAAGTCATTTTCGACAGGGATATTTGCTGATTGGCTCGATCGTAAACCTCTGGTGAAAAGCCATAAGGCCCTCCAATTACAAATATCAAATGATTCACGGAGCCCACCATCTTCTGCTCGATAAATTTGGAAAACTCCAAAGACCTAAACTCTCGCCCGCGCTCGTCTAGCAATACCACAAAGTCAAGGCTGCTCATCTGCTTTAGCAGCAACTCCCCTTCTTTAGTCTTTTGCTGCTCCTGACTAATATTCTTCACATTCTTAATGTCTGGGATAATCAGGATATTAAAGGTAATATAGTGTTTTAAGCGCTTTACATAATTCTCAATACCAGCTTGCACAAAGCCCTCATCCGTCTTCCCAATACACAGCAATGTAATCTTCATCTTCTATTTTACAGATTTCTAATTAACAAAAATAGAAAAATCCGCGCGCATAACGTAATTATCTAGCCCCATAGCAAAGAAGTGCCTGAGGATTATAAAAAGCTTGCCTAAAAAAAAGGGGCTATGCAAATTGCACAGCCCCTTTTAGGAAACAAAATTTATTACAATTTATCATTAGCATTCACCGCGTTCAACTCTTCGAATGCTTGAGTCAAGCGCGTAACAAACGCCTCTTCACCCTTACGCAACCAAACACGTGGATCATAATATTTCTTATTTGGCGAATCTGCTCCATCCGGATTACCGATCTGTGCTTGTAAGTATGCGCTATTTTGAGCTTCATACGCACGAACACCATCCCAATAAGCCCATTGCATATCCGTATCAATATTCATCTTAATTGCACCATAAGAAATAGCTTCAGCAATCTCCTCTGGGCTAGAGCCTGAACCACCATGGAAAACAAAATTAACAGGCTTCTCCGCAGTCAAGTTAAACTGTTTGCGGATATGCTCTTGCGAGTTATGTAGGATAACCGGCTGTAACTTTACATTCCCTGGCTTATACACACCATGTACATTCCCAAATGCAGCAGCTACGGTGAATTTATCCGAAATCTTAGACAATTCCTCGTAAGCATAAGCAACCTCTTCTGGTTGTGTATACAATTTAGAGCTATCCACATCAGAGTTATCCACCCCATCTTCTTCACCACCTGTAACTCCCAACTCAATTTCAATAGTCATACCTAGTGGCTTCATGCGCTCCAAGTATTTCTTAGAAATCTCAATATTCTCTTCAATAGACTCTTCCGAAAGATCCAACATATGTGAGGAGAACAATGGCTTGCCATGTTGCGCAAAGAATTTCTCCCCAGCATCCAATAAACCATCGATCCAAGGCAACAACTTTTTAGCCGCGTGATCTGTGTGTAAGATCACCGCAACACCATAATGTTCTGCTAATAAATGAACATGCTGAGCAGCCGAAACAGCACCTAATATACATGCTTTCATACCCTCGTTATTCAAGGTCTTACCAGCGTAGAACTGTGCTCCACCATTAGACAATTGAATAATTACAGGAGAATTAACTGCTTTCGCAGTTTCCATAACAGCGTTAATAGAATTTGTACCAATAACGTTTACAGCTGGCAATGCAAATTTATGTGTTTTTGCAAGCTCAAAAAGCTCTTGCACTTGACTTCCTGTCAACACACCTTTAAAATCTTTTAGGCTCATTTGTTTATGTTAAAATATGTCGATTTATTACTTTTCCTGACTAAAGGTACTATTTTTTTGTAATACCACACAATACTTAGTGTAAAAAATACACTATTAAATCCCTGAATTTGCTAATTAATAGATGCTAATTTTGGCCTGAACAAGACTGGAATTCTCGGCCTAAGATGAGTTCATTACTTCTTACAACCTTTCCCGAGCGCAATTAAGCGAGTGGGATTCGTCAATTTTTAAATATATTAATATCTTTATATTCTTATAGATACAATTGAATTATTATGCTAGAAATTTACGGAATCAAAAATTGCAACACAGTCAAAAAAGCCTTAGATTGGTTAGCAGCAAACCATATAAACTATACCTTTCACGATTATAAAAAAGAGCCCGTAAGCCTGGCGAAACTAGAAGCTTGGGAGCAAGTAGTCAGCTGGGAATCATTAGTTAATAAAAAGGGTACAACCTGGCGCAAGCTAACGGATGAAGTAAAAGAAGGCGTAGTGGGTGCAGCTTCAGCCAACCAAGTTATGTTGGCGAATAACAGCATGATTAAACGACCTTTGATCGAGACAGCAGATGGGATTATCCTGGGCTTTGATGAATCTGAATATAAACATAAACTAAGCTAAACTATGTTAAAGAAATTTTTAATATTAGCCCTTGCTACCTGCTGTTTTCAGCAAAGCATGCAAGCGCAAACCAACAGCCTGTATGACTATACGGCTGCCTTTGACCCCCTGTTTTACAGCAACCCAGGGACAGTTTATCGTTCAGCAAGTGGAAAGCCAGGGCATGCCTATTGGCAGAACAAAGCCGACTATACCATTAAGGTAAGCTTGGATGACAAGCTTGATAAGGTAACGGGGAAACTACAGATTAACTATACCAACAATAGTCCGGATGCATTGGACTTCCTTTGGTTTCAGCTAGACCAGAATCTCTTTCATGAGGATTCTCGTGGGCAGGCGACAATCCCATTGGACGAAAGCCGCTATGGCTCAGCAGGCTCCGACTTCAATGGCGGCTTTAACTTTAGCAATATCCGCTTTGCGGATGGCAGCAAGGCTAAATACCAAGTCGTTGACACTCGCATGCGCCTGGAGCTGCCTAAAAGCCTTGCGCCAAATGGAGGAACAATCAGCCTAGATTTAGAATTTTTCTATACCGTGCCTGAGTATGGTGCCGACAGAACAGGTATCCTAACGACAAAAAACGGAAAGATATACACCATTGCACAATGGTATCCCCGCGTATGTGTCTATGATGACCTTATTGGCTGGAATACCGAGCCTTATACAGGCCCTGGCGAATTTTACCTAGAGTTTGGAGATTATAAGATTGAGGTCACCGCTCCTGCCAACCATATTGTTGTGGCAGGCGGGGAATTGCTTAACCCAGAGGAGGTATGGACAAGCGAGCAGTTAAGCCGGTACAAGCAAGCCTTTAAAAGTGATAAAACACTTAGCATTCGAAGTGCTGCCGAAGTTACGGCGGCCAATTCAAGACCTAATAAAAGCAGCTTAACCTGGAAGTTTGACCTTAAGCAAGCCCATGATTTTGCATGGGCATCCTCGCCAGCCTTTATTATAGATGCGGCTAGGATTAACAATCCAAGTGGGAAATCGGCCTTGGCCATGTCTGCCTATCCTGTAGAAAGTAATGGCAATAATGCTTGGGAAAGATCCACCGAATATACCAAGGCTTCTATAGAGCATTACAGCCATAAGTGGATGGAATACCCTTACCCTGTGGCAGTCAATGTAGCCTCTAATGTAGGTGGCATGGAATACCCAGGCATTTCCTTCTGTGGTCACAAAGCCAAGGCGGGTAGCCTTTGGGGAGTTACAGATCATGAGTTTGGTCATAATTGGTTCCCAATGATTGTTGGCTCCAATGAGCGCCTGCATGGCTGGATGGATGAGGGCTTTAACACCTTTATCAATGATATCTCTACCGAGGCCTTTAACAAGGGGGAATACCATAGGAAATTCGGGAACCGCAACAGCATGACGAGAGCCTTTACGCATCCCTCCTTGGAGCCCATAATGTCTTCCCCACAGAATATGAAGGAAAGAAACATAGGGACATTGGTTTACTATAAGCCAGCCTATGGCTTGTACCTACTCCGCAATGAGATTATTGGAGTAGAACGCTTTGACAATGCATTTAAAAACTATATAAAATACTGGGCTTACAAACATCCTGGACCGGATGATTTCTTTAGAACCATAGAAAATGAAACTGGAGAAAACCTAGCCTGGTTTTGGAGAGGTTGGTTTAAACACAATTGGACTTTAGATCAGGGTATCAAAGAGGTATCCTACGAAGGGCTAGATCCTAAGAATGGAGCGCTTATAACCATTGAAAACCTACAAAAGCTGCCGATGCCTGTGGTTGTTGAAGCCACTACTGAGTCTGGTGAGATTATTCGCAAGAAACTTCCGGTGGAAATTTGGCAACGCAACAAGACTTGGACTTTTAAATTAAAAACAACCGAAAAACTTACAAAGGTAGTAATCGATCCAGATCAGGTATATCCGGACATTAATCCAAGCAACAATACTTGGCCGACAAAATAAGCATATGAAACATATCCCATACATATTTAAAACTAGCCTCGTTATCTTAATAGGCTTAATGACCAGCATCTCCATAAGTCATGCGCAAGAAGTTAAAGGAATTGTGCACGAATTGGAAAGTAGTCAGCGACTGAAGGATGTAAAGGTTAAAAACCTACGTACCCAATCAGAGACCAAGACTGATGCCCAAGGAAACTTTAGTATTCAAGCCGCTCTAAATGATTACTTGGTGTTTACCCAATTGGGCTATAATACAGATACCGCTTTTATCTATCAAGGAGGTATTCAACGTATCTACATGACCCGCGACAACAAGAATATAGTACTTGATGAGATTGTGGTCAGCCGCTTAACTGACAGCCGACTTGGGGCTGAGATTGCGAAAGCAAAAAGCGATGGAAAAGTCACAGAAGCCTCGCAATATCAAGGTGGCCTTCGGGTATCTCCATCTAGACTTTTTGGCAAAAAAGGCAAGCTCGCACGTAAGAACTTAGACATGCTATTAAAGGAACAAAACAATAGAAAGGTTGATCGTTTGTTTTCAGATCAAGTTATCTTGTCCATAATCCCATTAAATGACAGCGAATTGCCTTTATTTAAGGAGCAATTTAGACCTACCTTAGAATTTATACAAAAAGCATCTCCAGAGGATGTGCGCTTGTACATTATGGACGCTTATAGCAAATTCAAAAAACAGAAATAAATTAAAAAGCTAACCACCTAAATTATGCTTTACAAAAAATCTATTCCTCAAATAATAAGCGAAGCCAAAGAAAGTGGCGAACACACGCTTAAACGCACCCTCTCTAGTGGAGCACTCATTTCATTGGGTGTAGGGGCCATTATTGGTGCGGGATTATTTTCCTTAACAGGTATAGCCGCTGCCGAAAATGCGGGGCCAGCAGTGGTTATATCCTTTATTGTGGCCGCCTTAGCCTGTTCTTTTGCAGGCTTATGTTATGCGGAGTTTGCCTCTATGATTCCAGTAGCGGGGAGCGCCTACACCTACTCCTATGCAACCATGGGCGAGTTTATGGCCTGGATTATTGGTTGGGACTTGGTCTTGGAGTATGCCCTGGCAAGCGCTACAGTAGCCGTCAGCTGGTCACAGTACTTCAATGAATTACTCATGACCTTTGGGATGGAAATACCGGCACAATTCTTAAAAGGCCCATGGGAAGGCGGAATTGTAAATCTCCCGGCTATTATTATTGTATGCCTACTATCCTTATTATTAATTCGAGGCACGAAAGAATCCTCTTCCATTAATAATATCTTAGTTATTTTAAAGGTTAGCGTGGTGATTATCTTTATCGCATTGGGTTGGAGCTTTATAAATCCAGAAAACCACAGCCCCTTTATTCCTTCCAATACGGGCGAAGAAATGGTGAAAACTGGCGAGCTGGGCTTTTGGTCCTTCCTCGGCAGCGATTACTTTGGCCAATTTGGTATCTCTGGCATCTTACGCGCCGCAGGAGTTTTATTCTTTGCCTTTGTAGGCTTTGATGCCGTAAGTACAGCAGCACAGGAAGCCAAAGACCCTAAGAAAGGCATGCCTATTGGCATTATTGGCTCGCTAATAGTCTGTACCATCCTCTATGTCTTGTTTTCCTATGTACTAACAGGCTTGGAGAACTATCAGATGTTTAAAGGCGATGGCAAGCCCGTTGCAACGGCTTTTGCCAAGACAGGCTATACCTTCCTTAACACCGCCCTGATCATTACAATTATTGCGGGCTACACTTCGGTAATCCTAGTGATGCTGCTTGGACAAAGTCGCGTATTCTACTCCATGAGTAAGGATGGCTTATTGCCTAAAATGTTTTCAGACTTATCCAAAAATCAAACGCCTTGGAAGACAAATGTTGTATTTATGATATTTGTATCCCTATTTTCAGGCTTTGTACCTATCTCAGACCTAGGACATATGGTCAGCATAGGAACTTTATTTGCCTTCGCTTTAGTATGTATCGGGATTTTAGTATTGCGCAGGACAAACCCTGAGCTGGAAAGGCCTTTCAAGACACCCTTCGTGCCCCTAATTCCTATCCTAGGAGTTATTGTATGTGTATTACTGATGGCTTCCTTGCCAATAGAGAGCTGGGAACGATTAGGCATCTGGTTATTACTGGGCTTTGTGATCTACTTTGCGTACAGCAAGAAGCATAGTAAGATACGCAAGCAACATAATAACAAGTAAAATATAAAGAAACGGTTTCCCTTCT
>JASLCA010000151.1 GCA_030146225.1 Sphingobacterium sp.
AGTCTAGCTGCTTGCCCATTATTAAGGCACAAACAATAAAAAATTGGGCAATAATAAACTGAAACACAATTAAACTTTTTCGTAGGTTAATTCTGGTGCCCTTGATCTTTGTTTCAAGCTTTCCTTTTAGGGTATCTATGGCTTGTACTTTATTGATAAGGTAGGCCGGGTAGATGCCCGAGATAAATGTAATAAAGAGGATAAGCACCAACAAAAATATGCTAAGCTGCCAAATGGATTGAAACTCCTGCATATTAGCAGGAATAAATGCAGGATAGGCTATCTGAAAGCCGATAACAATGGGCCATGATAATAAGAGTGCGAATAGGCTGATGCAGAAAGTTTCAACCAAAAAGCCTCCTGTTATTGCCCAAGGTCGCGCACCTAATGTTTTACGAATGCCAATCTCCTTGGCCCGCTGCGGTATTTGAGCTGTGCTCAAATTAATGTAATTTATACAGGCTAATAGCAATAAAAAACCTCCTATAGTCATTAATCCATAGATGGTTTTCTTGCTACTCGCTAAGCCCTGGGTATCATACTGTGGGGCAAAGTGCTTTTCGCTTAAAGGGAAAACTTCAAACTGAAAAATTGCACCAAACTTAGCATGCTCATGCGCAGCTGTTTTATTGTACTCTTCTTGTGCCACTTTTAATAGATGCTTTATTGCATTATTATTTTGGCTTTTGATAAACACAATATGATTAGAGTTTAGACTCAACCAATTGTGATTGTTCCAATCTTTTTCTGAGATGGGAATAATCATCTCTGCAGGAAAGCTGCTGGGGAAGTCTAAGTTTTTCACTACCCCCGTAACAACATATTGCGTGCTATCACCAAAGAAATGCTTCCCTATAATATCTGTAAAGTCATCCTTAGGGAAATACTGCCTAGCACGTTTCTCTGTAAGTACGACATTATGAGACATACCTAGGGCTGTCTTCGGATTTCCAGCCAGCCATTCGTAGGGTAAAAGCTCAAAATAGGAGGCTCTTGTTCCAATTATTTGATCTGGATCTTCAAATATAGCAGCTTCCTCAGCTGCGGTTGCTGGCAACTTAATTCTTTCTATATACTGGGTATAGACTGGGACAATCAAGGCATCATCTAAAGCTTGATCTGTCAGTAAGGGAGGCAATCCCAAAGGGATCCCTGCAAAGCCACTTTCAGAGCCTTCTCCCTCATTAATACAAACAACCTGATGTATATGCTCCACAGCGGGAATAGCCCGATCAAAACTAAGCTCATAATGGACAATTTTGAAAACCATCCAACATGCACTAATACCTATAGCTAGACCTAGTATATTGAGTGTAGTAAATAGTTTGTTGCGCCACAAAAAACGTAAGGTTAATTTTAATCTGTTCATGTCCTAGCCGGTTTTAAACGTTCTCCGTCTCCATAATTACCTGCCCATCGAGCATGCGGATAATACGGTCCGAAAACTTCGCATCATGCTCACTGTGAGTTACCATTACGATAGTGGTACCTGCCTCATTGAGTTCGGTTAACAGCTGCATCACTTCATTCCCATTGCTGGAGTCAAGATTACCTGTAGGCTCATCGGCTAATATTAATTTGGGGTTATTAACCACCGCTCGGGCTACTGCCACACGCTGTTGTTGACCTCCAGATAGTTGTTGTGGAAAGTGGTTGCGTCTATGCATAATCTGTACCTTCTCCAAAACCTCCTCTACACGACGCTTACGCTCTGCGGCTGGAACATTGGTGTATACGAGTGGTAATTCCACATTCTCAAACACCGTTAATTCATCAATCAGGTTAAAACTCTGAAATACAAATCCGATGTTGTGCTTGCGAAGGTCAGAACGTTTCCCTTCTTTAAACTTTGCAACCTCAATAGTATTAAATAAGTAACTCCCCTCGTCCAAGTCATCCAATAAACCGACAATATTTAGTAAGGTTGATTTTCCACAGCCAGAGGGACCCATTACGGCCACAAATTCACCTTCTTTTACGTGAATGTTGACTTTATCTAAGGCGATTGTTTCTACCTCTTCTGTACGATAGAATTTCTGTAGGTTGGTTATCTTAATCATATGATTTGTTAATTGAAGATTCTAATTCTTGTTTTATATTCTAAGATTATCTTAATTGTTGCGTAAAGTCTTTGTGGGATTACTTCGAGCTGCTCGAAGTGCCTGACTGCTAATGCTGATAATTGCGATTAATAAGGCAAGCCCAGCCGCAAGCAGAAATACGAACCACTGAATGTTGATTCGATAGCTGTAATCGGCTAACCAGTTTTTCATATACCACCAAGCTATTGGAAAAGCAATTAGGCAGGAAATACTTACGAGCAGGATAAATTCCTTGTTCAATAGGCCCACTAGTCGGGTAATGGATGCGCCTAATACCTTGCGTATACTCACCTCCTTGGCACGTTGCTCGGCTGAATAGGAGGCTAAGCCAAATAGTCCCAAGCAGGAGATAATAATAGAGAGGATGGCAAAGAAGGAAGCCAGCTTTTGTATAAAGAGCTCGGAATGAAATTTTGCTTGAAAGGTATCATCCAGGAACTTATATTCAAAGGGATAGGCTTGGTTGTTGGCCTTAATAATTTTTTCAATTTTAGGAATAGTTTCAAAGAGGTTTGTACCCTCTTTAATCTTAATATTCAATACCCCCTTATTGTCTGAGAAGGGCATAAAAATCAAAGGCTCTGCTGCCGAATAAATATTATTGTAAACAAAGTCTTTGACCACGCCAACAATGGTATAGTTTTCTTCTCCCCATTTTAAAGTCTTATTGCTAACCATTCCATCCGCTTGTATTATTCTCGCAAAAGCCTCGTTGACCAATACTGAAGAACTGTCGCCATGGAGATGGGGATGAAAATTTCGACCATCATGGAGCTTCATGCTGAGGCTGGGGAGGAGCTCTTCGTCGCTATGTAATATGCCGATCAATATTTGCGAACCAGGGGCTTTACCTTCCCACTCCAGCCCCATACTATTGGCGCCTATATTGAAAACGTTCATATTACTCAAGCCTACATGTGCTATTTCTGGGTTGGCCTTTAGCTGTTCTTTAATTAAATCCAAGTGCTGGAGCATATCTCCTCTCACAGCGGTGGTTACCACTTGACTGCTACTCATGCCTAGATCTCTGTTTTTGCTGTATTCAATCTGCTGGTATATGATCATCGTACAGATAATTAAGATAATTGAGGCAGCATATTGAAGTACGACTAGTCCACGACGAATAAAACCTGTTGATCCAGCCTTTTGCTTAGCACCCTTTATTGTCATCAAGGGGTTGAAAGCGGACAAGTAGAGCGCTGGATAGCTGCCCGCTAATAGACCACAGGTTAGCGCCACACCCAGTATAAAGATCAGGTGTAAAGGCTTAAAGAGGTCAACGGAAAGTGTTTTGCCCAGCATAGCATTGAAAGGGCCTATGCAAAGATATACCAGGCCTATCGCTAGCACTGCTGATAACATAGCATAAATCATGGATTCGCCCAAAAATTGTACTACTAAGGAGCCTCTGCTTGCGCCCACAACTTTCCGAAGGCCAATTTCTTTGGCTCTCTTCTCAGAGCGAGCAGTTGCCAAGTTCATAAAATTTATGCAGGCTATAAGTAAGACGATCCAAGCAATAATGCTAAAGAGACGAATGCTTTTGAGCCCTCCTTCTTGTTCATGACCGGCATTGTCAAAGACATTGTAGAGGTTCCAGCGACTCATCGGGTACAGCATATTCTGTGAGAAGGTTATCTTGCCATCTGTTTTGCGTTCAACATAATCTAGGAGGGTTTTATTAATTTCAGCTAAATCCGCATTTGGCTCTATTTGCACCAGGGTGATTACCGCATTATTCCCCCAAGTTTGTAGCCAATCCTTCCCTTGCTCATACTTACTAAAGGGGATTAGCCAATTGAAGGAAAAGTTGCTGTTTTTTGGAAAATTCTTTACAACGGCTGTGACGGTGTACTCTTCTTCATTATTGATGCGAATGTTTTTACCTATGGCGGGCTCGTCAGCAAACAATAACTTTGCGCCTGTCTCACTTAAGATAATGTCATTGGGCTTGCTCATAGCTGTTTTTGGATCTCCAGCTATAAACTCTACGGAAAGCATGTCTAAGATCTCCGGATCTGCATAGTATCCATTTTGATATAGACTTTTGTCTCCCAGTGAAAACAATAAGGAGGCTCCCCAGTCCATGCGTACCGCATATTTAATTCCAGGTATTTCGGCTTTAATGCTCGGGGCAAGCAAGCCTTGCGTGCCTTCAAAAACGTTGTATCCATGATCGTTTTTCTGTAAAGACTTGACAATCGAGATATCCTTCTTATGCAAGAAATGATCGTTGCGCGTCACCTCATTTTCTACCCAGAGAAAGATTAGCGCAGCAGCCATTATGCCTACAGCGAGGCCAAATATATTTAGAAAGCTGTAGCCTTTGTTTTTCCAAAGATTGCGGAAAGTGCTTTTTAAAAAATTAACAAACATAATTTATAGGGCTTAATTGTTTTACCTTTTAATGTTTAGCTCCTGAATCTTGTCATAGGTCTCGTAGCTCGAAACAATAACTTTGTCTCCAACCTGTAGGCCTCCAATAACCTCATAAAACTCTGGATTCTGTCTCCCCAACTGTATGTCTACACGGTAGGCACTGCCACCATCTTTGTCTACCTTAAAAATCCAATTTCCACCAGTCTGCTGATAAAAACCACCTTTTGCCAAGAGAATAGCTGTTGTTTCCTCACTTAGTGCTAGGCGTATCTGTAACGTTTGACCTCGACGGATGCCTGTAGGTACTTCGCCTACAAACTCCATATCCACTTGAAAGCGACCATTGGTCACTTGGGTGTAAACCTTCTTAATCTTTAGGCTATAGGTCTTTCCGCTAATTACAAACTGTCCTACCTGATCGGTAAAGATGCGATTGATATAGTGCTCATCAATTTCTGCCCGAACCTTAAAGCCTGTGAGCACATCCAACTGACCTAGACGCTCACCTACATTTTTGTTCTGTCCAATCTCCGCATCAAAGGATGTTAATTGCCCATCTACTGGGGAGCGAACAATAAGATCACCAACCTTTTGGCGCATAAGCCCTAAAGCACTTTGGGTCCTTTGTACTGTTTGTCTATCCTGATTCGCCTTTTGACTGGAAGAGATTGAGTCTTGACGTAAAATCTGCTTGGTAAGCGCTACGCGCTGTTTTTGATACTGATAATCATTAGTAGACTTTTCATATTCTTGGGCACCTATCGCTTTTTCAGCATACAAGTTTTTATTCAGTCTATAGATCCTTTCGGCCTCCCGATAAGCCTGCTCTACATCTGCCATCTGGTTGCGGTTGTTGATGGACACTTGCTCCGCATTGGTGCTGGCAATTTGGGACTGGGTCAATAGGTTTAGGACTTGAGTTTCTTGTTGAATAAGGCTGAGCTCCTGATCGGTATTGGATAAGCGCATAATGGGATCCCCCTTTTTAAGAATGGCTCCATCCTCTACATACCTCTCTTCCACGCGTCCACCCACTGCTGCATCCAAGTAGATGCTATTGATCGGAAGAATAGTTCCATTGATAGGGATAAATTCTTGGAATGGACCATTCTTAACCTCCACAATACTGATTCGATCAGACTCCACGTTAAGCCTACTGTTGCCAGCGGTAAAGTAATAACTAGCCCCTATGAGTCCAATAATGCTCGTTATGCCTACTAGGGTTAAGATACGTTTGGTACTCCACTTCTTTTGTGCTATTGGTCTATCCATCTAAATGTTTACGCGTTAAAATGTTAAAGTTAAATTGGTAGCAATTATACCGATTTGTATAAAGAGCATATACAATCTTATGCCAAATTTTCAAAATACTGTTAATCAGTCGTTTGTGTTATTGGTTTTTTATGCACTGTTCGAAAGCGAACAGTTGCTGTTCGTTGTCGAACAAGACAGCACTTAATAGGAATTAAAAGCAGGGGATGGCTGCCTAAGGGACTGCTTGCCTATGAAATTCTCTGTAAATAATATTGGCAAAGGCCCATTTTTAATAATTTAACCCGTACTAGCTCCCCGGTATGCCTGTGAGCGCTTAGTCTACAGAGAGACTGCTTTACTTTGGCGCTATCGGATAGGCATTGCGGCGCTGCCTCCATAAGATTAAGCTTAATTGAAGTTCAAAAATCAAACTTGGAGTAGGGGAATGCCGCAAAGCTTTTTAAAAAGGCTGTTCGGCTGCGTACAACTGTTGTTCGGATTCGAACAGTTGTATAAAAGATGATATTGTAAAGATTTGTAATATAGCTGTTTAGGTTTTTGGCACGTGCTGTGATTAAAGCATGTAAACGATGATTGATGAAGTCTTTTTATAACGCTACTATTTTTTTTATTATTTGTTTATGTTGTTTAGATTCGGTTTTAGGGCAGACGCCTAGGCGTCTGTCATTGGCCGAGTGTATTGACATGGCAATCCAAAATAATCCGACACTTAGACGAGCTGAGCTCGCTTTGTCCCGGGATAATATTCAGTACAAACAGGCCCAGTATAAGCGATTGCCAAGCTTAAATGGGAATGTGAATCATGATTACAATGAGGGAAGGTCAGTGAATAGCACAACCAACCAATTTGTGGAAAGCAGCTACTTCTCAGGTAGTCAGTCCTTATCGCTCTCTGTACCACTCTTTAGAGGCTTTCAGATTATGCACGACATCCGTAAACGAGCAAGTGCTAAGGAGGCCGGCAAGCTGGAGTTTGAGGGGGCAATAAATGAGCTTAAGCTGGATGTTATAGCAGCTTATGTATTGTTGCTGACAGCACAGGATATGTTGAGCCAAAGTGAAGGCCAGCTTGCAGTCAGCCAAGAGAACTTACGTAGAACTGGGGTGTTGCATCAGCAAGGGGCTATAAATCCAGGAGATTATTACGACTTGGAAGGGCAGGTTCAAGCGGAGCAGCATGCTTTGGATAATGCGAAGCAAGTGCTGCACAATAGCGAACTGCGCTTAGCCTCGCTCTTGGCCATTTCATTGGATGAGCTTCCAGGCATACAGCCCCTAGGCATGCCAAGCCCAGATGCTAATCTTTCTAGGGCTGATCTTTATAAAGAAGCCTTGGCTGTATTGCCAAATTTCAAGGCTTTAGACTGGCGGATTAAGGAAGCGCAATCAGATATTAAAGTTGCCAAGGCAGACTATTATCCCTCTTTATCCTTAAATGCAGGCATTCAGTCGCGCTTTTCTAGTGTGGATGCAGCGGGTTATAACTACTGGCAACAATTGAAAAACTACCCCTCTAAAGGCGTTTCGCTAAGCCTTCGCGTCCCTATCTTTAATCAGATGAATGTTCGCACTCAGGTAAAGCTAGCCAAGTTAAATCTTGAAGAGGTTATCTGGAACAGAAAGATAGCGGAAAATAAATTGCAAGAAGAGACTGCTAAAGCCGTTTTTAACCTGAGCCTATTGCAACGTAATGTCAGCAATTTGCAACAGCAGGAGCAAAGCTATCAAGAAGCCTTCCGTATAGCACAAGTACATTTTGATAAAGGGAATAGTAATTCAGTCCTTTATTTAACCGCTAAGAATAAATTGGATAACACGAAGAATCAACTGTTAATAAAGCAATATGAGTGGGTCTTGCAAAAATATATAAATGATTATTACGCAGGGAAATTGGATTTATAATTATCTTAGTCGTTGATGAAAAAGGCCACTGTTTTAATAGTCGATGATGATCAGGATCTGTTGACCGCGGTACGTATCATGCTGAAGCCAAAGGTTAAGCAAATTATCGTGGAGAAGAATCCCGAGAATCTTATGCAAGTCCTTGCCCGTGAGCATGTGGATCTGGTATTGCTTGACATGAATTTTAAAAGCGCGATTAATACAGGGAATGAGGGGCTTTTCTGGTTGCAAAAGATTAAAAGTCAATACCCCCATATAAAGGTTGTGATGATAACGGCTTATGGAGCCGTAGATCTTGCGGTTCGCTCCTTAAAGAATGGTGCTTCTGACTTTGTCGTGAAGCCCTGGCAGAATGAGCTCTTGCTCCAAACCCTTTCCACTGTTTTGGAGGAGGCTAAATCCTCGGATAGCAAGAAAAATCCTGCCAGTAAGCCCCGTGAGGCGAATGAGCTTTTAGGGCAATCCCCTGTGATGCAAGATTTACAATACAAGATCGACAAGGTTGCGCCTACGGAGGCTAATATTTTGATTCTTGGGGAAAATGGAACTGGTAAAGACCTTATTGCGCAGGCATTGCAAGTAAGATCCTTAAGGGCAAAGAAGCCTTATGTAAAGGTAGACGTTGGGGCGCTTACGGACAGCTTATTTGAGAGTGAGCTCTTTGGCTATAAGAAGGGCGCATTTACAGATGCAAGAGAGGATCGTCAAGGGCGATTTGAGGTCGCTGATGGGGGAACGCTTTTCTTGGATGAGATAGGGAATATCGGCTTACATCAACAATCCAAGTTGCTCAGTGTCTTGCAAAATCGGCAGGTAGTACCTTTGGGCTCTTATCAGCCTATCCCAATAGATATCCGCTTGCTAAGTGCGACCAATGTACCCTTAAAGGTCTTGGCTGATGAGAGTCGTTTTCGTAAAGATTTAGTTTACCGCATTAATACCGTGGAGATACAAGTACCTCCCTTACGGGAAAGAGGGGATGATATTGTATTACTGGCAAATCATTTTTTGGATTTCTACAACCGTAAGTATCATAAAAATATAGAAGGCTTAGATAAGGAAGCTTTGCGCAAGCTCAAGGGCTATCATTTTCCTGGAAATGTGCGGGAGCTGCAATACAGTTTGGAGCGGGCGGTTATTATGGCTGAAGAGCAGTCTATACGAGATATTGATATTTTGTTTTCCCCTATAGAACGGGAAAGCTTAAACGAAGAAAGTCTGACTAAGCCTATGGCTACCAATCAAAGTTTGGAAGAGATGGAGCGAAAGGCTATACATGCTGCGATCGAGCGCTATGGAGGAAATATAAGTAAAGCGGCCCGTGAGCTCGGCTTAACCCGTGCAGCGCTTTATAGACGTATGGAAAAATATAATTTATAAGCATGAAGCAGTCAGCTGTTTACTTTTTAATGAAGTTATTGCTACTGTTGCTTTTAGCAGTGGGGGTTGCTTATTTGTTCTTTTCAAAGCATTATGCTTATGGCGTACTCCTTTTTTTACTCTTACTTTTAGTGGCCTATAAATGGCTGGATGACGAGCGTAAGCTAGCCGATCACCTGCTTGATTTTTCAGAGGCAGTTAAGTATAGGGATTTTACGCGCAGGTTCGTCGTGAAACATCCGGAAACTGTAGAAGGGAAACTCTTTACGGCCTTTAATGAAATCAATCATTTCTACAAGCAAATCTCCGTAGACAAAGAGATTCAGCATCAATACCTGAATAAGGTTATTAATATGTTGGATTCAGCTATTATTTTCTATCAGGCGGATACCGGCAAGGTCGTCTGGATCAATGATGCCTTTAAGCAGCTCTTGCAGACCCCTCATCTTGGAAATATAAGCGCAATGACAAAGCGGCATCAGGATTTGTATGAGAAGACCATCGCCCTAAAGCCGGGCCGCCAACAGATGGAGACCTTGAGTTCTGTGATGGGGAATATTAAATTGCTCTTGCATAGTTCTGAATTCGAGACCCAAGATGGTCGCTTTAGAATTGTGGTCTATCAAAATATTAATGAAGCTATAGACGAGACCGAGACAAAAGCCTGGCACAAGCTGTTGCGTGTACTGACGCATGAGATTATGAATTCGATTGCCCCCATTAGTTCACTCGCAGAAACCCTGCATGATCGACTGGAGCAGGGACTCGCAATGGATGAAATACAAGACTTAAAGGATGGGATTTATACCATAAAGCGTCGGAGTGAAGGCTTGTTGTCATTTGCTAAGAGTTACCGCTTAATTAATAAGGTAGACCAGCCCAACCTGGAGCAGATTCCCCTAAAAGTCCTTTTTGAAGATGTTTACCAATTGCTGGAACCCACCTTGCTGCAAAAGCATATCGACCTTGACATTATCTTAAAAGATACACGCTTAATCCTGCGAGCAGATATAAACCTTGTGGAGCAGGCCTTAATCAATCTGCTTTTAAATGCCATCGAAGCAGTCAAGAACAAAGAAAAGCCTTATATAAGTATTTCAGGCTTGAGTAGAGATGGCTATACTATTATTAAGGTGCAGGATAATGGCTGCGGTATGAGTCCCGAAATTCAGGAACAGATCTTTACACCGTTTTTCACAACCAAGAAAACAGGAAGTGGGGTGGGCTTAACCTTAAGTAAGCAGATTATGCTCTTGCATAAGGGCAATCTTTTGCTGGAAAGTAAAGAGGGGCAGGGGAGTTCATTTCTCCTACAATTTCAGGCGTAAATAGCCGGGAAAAGCCTATTTTTGTGCTATGCGCTATTATTGGGATTTACTTTATCATTTTTTCAGAGCAAACAGCCGCCATGGTACGCATTCTCCATTTGTCTATAAGCTTGCGGATGAAGTGATTTATGCTAAGGTTCTTCCTTCAAGCTTGCCTGCTGGGATGCCGGAAGGATTCGCTCCAGGCTATCAAGCCTTATTGCAAAATTGCTTAGGTTTTCTCGGATTGGAGGCTCTTAGCTTATACCCCACGAATCATTTACAAAAGGCTGTCTGCCTAAATTTAAATCTTGTTGAGCAGCGCCAAGTGCTGGATCTGTTGCGACTAGGGCATATCGTTGTCGTGGACGAGCCTTATCGTACGCAAAAAGCGAAGACTGTCTGGCAGGACTTATGTCAGGATTCAGCGGTCTTGGTTAGTATTGATTTATTTCATTTTGGAATTCTCCTGAATCGGGATGAGCAACGAAAGGAATACTTTCGATTGCGTTATCCCTATCGTCGCTGGCCTTTGGGCAGATCCTAAGGTCTACCCTTTTCCTTTAAAAAGCCTCACTTATACTAAGGTAAAAGCCTGTTTGGCGCTTTTCCCCTGGACGCTTTTCGCCATAGGCATAGTCAAAGCGTACTGTACTGTTGTGTTCCAAGCTGAAAAAGTAGCGTATTCCTGCTCCATAACTAGGTACTAATCTTAAGTCATGCTGCTTAGAAAAGGTACTTCCCGTTCCGAGAAAACCCACCACCCCGAAGCGGGGCATAAAGCGATACCGAAGTTCCGCTTGGGCGGTAGCATAGTTTTTATCTTTATACCTGCCTAAATAATAACCCCGCATGGACATATCTCCACCTAGATCTCTATTTACATAGAAAGGGATATTACTGCCATAGGTACCTTTATAGAGTAGCTGTCCTGCTAGCGTCAAGGTATTGCTTAAGGGATGAAAGCCGCGGAGGTCAGCCTCGAAAAGCCCCCCGTTAAAGTTATCTTTCTTCCAGAAGTTTGGAGCATAGGCATATTTTAAGCGGGCATAGATACCCTTTGTGCTGTAGGTGGTGGTATTCCTATTATCATATAAGCTAGATACCCCCAGAGCAAGGTACCGTCCTCCCGTTTTTCCAATCACCTGTTCGCTATCAAAAACGCCCCCGGCTTCCTTATCGCTAAATTTAAAGTGTTCGAAGTTGGCGTTTATTCCTGCATAAAATTTTGGCGCTAGCTTTTGTTCAATATCAAATTTTGCGCGAATTAGTTTTTGATCTATAAAATCTTCATCAGCCGCCCAGGTATTCGCGCCTATTCCATAGAATGTAAAGGGCCAATCTCTATACCTAAGCTCTGAAAGTATATGATATTTATTGTCCTTGGTCCAGATGTCGGACATTAATTTAATGTTTTTTTGACTTTTTGTAGTCAGCGTTCCCATCAAAGTTACATTGGAAGTACGGCTTTCGGGATTGTCTTTATGTGTAAAAAAGTTGTAAGTGCTCGCAAGCCCATACTCCAAACCGGTCTCTTGTGCATAGCCAAGTGCCGGCAAAATCATAAAACTTCCGTTCCTTGTCGAGTCTTTTTCGGAGGAAAGAAACTTCTTTATTGTTTTTTTTACTAAATTATTTGCTTGTGCGCTGGAATTTTTTGGGCAAATAAGACCAAGTAGTAGGAGTGAGGTAAGTATAGTTTTAGGGGAAAAAGTAATCGTCATGTGTCTTGAATTCATATATGCAGCTCAAAAATGCGTCGCAAGTTGTAAATTATTTCCTTGCATATCAAGGATATCGTGAAAATTGCTATATTTTTTTGCGAAATGTTTTTGAAGTTTGCTTTGAGTCGCTATCTTTGCATCATCAAAATCAAACAGTATTACACTGTAGCTGATGAGATAAAAGAAATCGTTCTTTAACAAAGTAAAAAAGTTTAGAAAAAACTTGCAAATATCAAATAATAATGTGATTTTTGCACTCGCTATCCGAAAGAGATAGAGTGTTCTTAAAATTAGGAAGTTTAGCTTAAACTTGAAAAACATCCGCCTCCTTAGCTCAGCTGGTAGAGCAACTGACTTGTAATCAGTAGGTCATTGGTTCGATTCCGATAGGAGGCTCAAA
>JASLCA010000177.1 GCA_030146225.1 Sphingobacterium sp.
AATGTTCCAGCACAGGATAGGAATACTGGAACCCAAACTACCTTTCTAAAAGCATGTGAGATGCTGAAAAAAGATTTTAAATGTGAGGTTGTATTTAATCAATCATTGATTGAAAATGCCCGCAAAGTTACCTATCAAAACAAAGGGGCTGTGGGCTCTACGATTGCGTATTTAATTGAGCAATCTGGATTGGACATTTCCTACACCTTTAAAGACAATACCATTGTATTTAAGAAAGTTCCAAAAGCTTCCTTAAAGTTTTATGAGGTTAATGGGATAGTTACCGACAATTATGGGACGCCAATAGCTGGGGTTTCTGTAAAGTTAACTCCTTCGCATAAGCAGGTTGTCACTGATGTAGCAGGAAGGTATAAAATCTATATTGAGGATTCTAAGAGTACATTAGAGTATAGTTGTGTGGGGAAAAGCGCTAAAGTCGTCACCTTCAAAGGACAACCGCTTATCAATGTTCAACTTGAGGATAATATGAATAACCTTGAAGAGGTGATTATGACAGGTTATCAGTCAATTGATAAGCGTGAACTTACCAGCTCTATCGAAACAATAAAAGCGGCGGATTTAGACCGTGTAGGTGCCTTGACTTTAGATCAGATGCTGGAAGGGAAAGCCAGTGGTTTGATGGTGACTACGGTAAGTTCTACACCGGGAGCGGCTTCAAAAGTTCGGGTTCGTTCAGGAGGAACCTTTACAGGGTCTAGAGCGCCCTTATGGGTGGTCGATGGGGTGATTTATGAAGATCCTGTCCCACTGACTGCTGATGATATCAATAGTTTTGATAAAGTTAATCTTATAGGAAACGCCTTAACAGGGATTAATCCACAGGATATTGAGACCATAAACATCTTGAAAGATGCTTCTGCTACGGCTATTTACGGTGTTCGTGCTGCAAATGGGGTTATTGTCGTAACTACTAAAAGAGGAAAGAAGGAACGTGCTAGTCTCTCTTATTCGGGGAGTAGTAGTGTTGTGGATAGACCGCGTTATAGCAATTTCAATCTGATGAATTCAAAAGAACGAGTGGATGTGTCTCGAGAGATTGAAGCGAAAAATTTAGGTTATCCCAATAGTATTTTTACTTATTTAGGCTATGAGAAAGCCTTACAAGATTTTCGTAAGGGAGAGATAAGTTTTCAGGAGTTTGAACGTCAAGTTGGGCTTGCAGAAACTAGGAATACGGATTGGTTTGGGGAGCTTTATCGACCAGCAGTTAATATGGCGCATAGTGCCAATTTAGCTGGGGGAACGGATAGTTTGCGGTATTATTTCTCTGTTGGATACAATGATAGTAAAGGTACAGAAACGGGGGTAGACTTGAGCCGGATAACTGCACGTAGTAATATTGATTTAAACTTACGTAAAAATGTATTGATTTCAGTAAGTTTAAGTGGCTCTATTCAAGAAGCAAAGTATAATCACTCTTCTATTAATCAGTTTAATACCGCCTATTATAACTCCCGTACTACACCCTTTCGTAATGAGGACGGATCCTTGTTTTTTGTGGATACCAAAATAATGGAACAAGGTAATATTATAAACCGTGGTCAATACAATATTTTGCACGAGATGAATAACTCTGGAAAAGCTGTAGACAATAAAGACCTTAATCTTAGTGCGCAGTTGAACTGGGATATTATTAAAGGTATTAAGCTGCGTGCTTTTGCTTCTACACGTAACACAACCAATTTGCAGGATGAATGGATTGCTGCCAATACCAATTACATCGCTAAACTAAGAACTTACGATGGGGTTGAAGATAAAATAGATTCATGGGTAAAGCAATATGCATCGGTTCCTTTTGGAGGGGTTTTTTCCGCAGGGATGACCCAGCAAAGTGCGAACCGAGGGCAATTGCAATTGAATTTCACAAAAGTAATTGCTAGTCAGCATACTTTTAATTCAAATATTGGCTACGAATTAAATTCGATAAAGTATAAAGGCTCAAGTGGCTGGGCTTCTCCAGGCTATAGTCACGAGTTTGGACGTAGCTTTATCCCCTTAAAAAATATAATATATCAACCAGGTACTAATGATATCAATGGCTATGAGTATGCAAGTGCATTGAAATGGATGACTGGTCAGAGTGGCTATAGTATTTATCCAACGGTAGTTGACCGCCTCAGCAATACACTCTCTGCCTTTATTATTTTTAATTACTCCTTTGATAATCGCTACATCCTAAATTTTAATATGCGTAGCGATGGCTCCAACAGCTTTGGACAATATCAACGTTATAAGTTTAAGCCTACATGGTCTGTTTCTGGCCGCTGGAACTTACATAAGGAGAAGTTCCTAAATATTGGAGATTATGCCGATGAGCTGGCTTTTAGAGCTTCCTATGGTTTTCGAGGGAATCCACCATCTGGAACCCCTTATATGGTAATCTCAAATTATCAATTTGATGCTGGTTTTGATGAGATGAAGGCTAATATGAATAGTTTCCCAAATGCCAATCTCACTTGGGAAAAGACCTCCACACTCAACCTTGGATTGAGCCACTCTTGGCTAGAAGGTCGTATTAGTGGAGCTCTTGACTTTGCTTATTCTCATGGAACGGATCTCTTGCTTTCTAGACCTGTTTCACTTGTCAATGGAAGAGCTACCCAGTTGTACAATGGAGGTGAAAAGAAAGATTATAGTTATGAAGCTTCTTTGCGAGCTGTGCTTGTTAAAAAGAAGAAGTGGGGTTTTACCTTATCCGGTAATATTACTGCGACCAGAGAAAAGGTCATGGCGGGCTATGAAGCCGAATCAGCTGCTTTGAAAGTGGATAATTATTTGAATGGTAGTATTTACCTAACAGGCTTCCCGGTAGATGGATTTTACGCTTATCAATTTGATGCCTTGGATAATCAAGGATTACCAAAATTTAAAAACCTTGAACATCGTTCCGCTACAGTGGCTGGATATTTTAATGAAGTGTTGACCTATGTTGGGCGTCGGTCGCCTCAATTATATGGGGGCTTTAATACAGAAGTTCGCTATGATAGTTTTACACTGAGAGCTGGATTCTCTTATAAATTTGGACATCATGTACGTTTATTGCCATTGTATAATGGTTCGCAGAATATGCCTATGCCTGAAGAGAATATGAGTGCTGCATTTAATGACCGCTGGAGAGAACCAGGGGATGAGGCTTGGACTAACATTCCGGGATTGAATAACAATAGGTTGGTAATTAACACCACAGGTTCAAATGCGCATTATACGGTGCAATACAGTGATGTAGTTCCAACTGGTGCTAATGGCTATAATCTATATGATTTGAGTGATGAACGCATCGTTAGTGGTAGCCATATTCGCTGGCAGTCCATGAGCTTAAGTTATAAAATAGCTGATAGTTTATCTAAAAAGTTGGGCTTGCGTGCTACGAATATAGGGGCATCAGTGAATAATCTGGCTGTATGGGCATTTGATAAAAATCTAAAAGGACAGGATCCAGAGCAGGTCAGTGGTATCGGAATGCCCTCACTCCCGACCTATTCTATAAGTCTAAGTTTCTCACTTTAATTAAGCATCATGAAAAAGAATTTAATATATGTATTGATACTGGGGCTATTGACAAGCGGTTGTTCTGGATTTTTGGATGAGGTGGATAAGGACCAGCTTATCCCTAAGACAACGGAGCATTATACTGCGGTACTTTTAAATGAGTTTAGTAAGGAGCTCGCTGGTTTTTCTGGGGTAGACTTTATGTCCGATAATTTAGCTGAATATGTTTACTCTTCTGAAAATACTAGAAAAAGCTATAAGCCGGTATACACCTGGCAAAAAGAGATTGAAATAAATGAAAATGGCGTACGCGTAATTAGTAATAATAGGGCCTGGGGCGATATTTATAAGGATATAGCAATAGCCAACTATGTGATTGAGCTTATTGATGATGCAGAGGGGACTGCTCAGGAACGTGATTTTGTAAAGGGGGAAGCTTATTTTATACGTGCTTGGAGCTACTTGACTTTGGTCAACTTGTATGCTAAGCCCTATAATCCCTTAACCGCTAATCTTGATTTAGGCGTGCCCTTACGTATCGACAATGGTATGGAGCAGGTGTATACTCGGGCAACCCTTGAAGCGTCTTATCGTCAAATAATTGAAGACCTAACAAAAGGAAGGACTTTGATTGAACAAAGTACGGTAGTCAAAAGTAAATACCACCCTTCTGTAGCTGCTTGTGATTTGCTTTTTTCGCGTCTATATCTTTATATGAAAGACTGGGAAAAGGCTGAACAAGCTGCCGCAAATGTTATCACGAACAATGCGCTGTCGATGATGGTTGAAAGTGGCTTTTATGTGAGCCCCGAACGCACAGATATCTTGTATTCATGCGCTATGCTAGGACCATCCTTAACTGAAACCGTTTTTGATGGGGGCTGGCAAGTAAACCCGGAATTGATTGCTTTGTTTGATAAGCGTAATGATTTGCGATTTTCTACTTTTTTCACCAAGATGGATAAAAAAGTAGGTGAGGTTTATTATACGCAGAAACAAAGCTCATTTACTAAAATGGGAACAGTTAATTTACGGGTTGCCGAAGCATATCTTAACAGCGCTGAGGCTAAATATCACCAAGGTGCTGATGCAGTGGGTGATTTGAAAGCATTTATTGCTAAGCGTTATAGAAATCCTAGTCTAGTAGATATACCCAGCTCAGGTATAAATCTATTAAATTTTATTCTTCTTGAAAGACGTAAAGAACTCTGCTTTGAAGAATACCACCGTTGGTTTGACCTACGTAGGATGGACAATCGTCCTCAAATCGAACACAGTTTTACCCTTACGGACGATGCTGGCAATAAGGTGGGTACAGAAAGATATATTTTATTGAAAAATGACCCGAACTATACCTTGCCTATACCTTTAAAAGAGCGCGATAATAACCCTTTAATTCGGAACAATGAGCGCTTTGAAAAAATGCCCGAAACCACCATTGATGACAATATTTAAGTGCTTTAAATTATGAATAAGATATTATTACTACTAATCAGCATAACCTTGTTTGCCTGTAACAAAGAGGAAAAGTTAAGTCCATCCTTCACAGAGAAGGATAGGTTAACAGCACAGCTTGATCTGTCTAAACCTTTAGTTAAAGCCTATAAGGACAAGTATGACGTGAATATTCTATTAAACTTTAGTGACACGCTAGATTTTAAGTTTGGGATGTGGAAACATGCGACTAGAGATCAATGGGCTAATTTTAATATTAGTCATATTGCAGCGAATGAGTCGGATGCAAACTTGGCGCTGTTTGACGAAATTGTTTTGCAATGCTTTCAAGATGAAATTACCACGCCTAAAGTAATGGGGGCAAAGGTCTACCAGTCTGATTTTAAGAAAAAGTATTTTCCGCATAAAATCTTATTGGCCGATACGGTCACTACCGACGGAAATAAAGCTAGTCCTGATGTTATACTCACAGAAGCTGAAGTAATGGCAATAAGTGAAGACACCTGGTATGGATTATGGAATGGTTATGAGCAACTTTTTGCCGTAAGTAAGCCACAATGGGATAAGCTAAGTACGACCAATAAAAGTAATGTACGCAAAAGGATGTTGTTTAGCTTCTTGGTTAATATGTTTCATCGACACAATCTTTATGCACAAGTGCCCGCTGAATTTTTTACGCCAGTTTTATCCCTTCATAATATGGATATAAATGCATTGGCGCTCTTGGAGCAGGCTCCAAGTCATCCGACAAATAGTGCGAACATTAATGTACAATGGTATATTGACAAGGGAATGGTCCTGTCAAAACGTTCTCCTATAGTTACCTCGGCAGCCTTTGCATTTCGCTTGGAGCGAGCTAGTGTATTGTACTTTCCTAACAAAGCTGTTGATGTGCGTAATTTTCTTAATGTAATTATTTGTGAAAATTCCACGACAAGTACAGGCCCGATTCGTGGGTATTACCTAAAATCTCCAGTCTTTAAACAACGGATGAAGATTATGATTGAAATGCTATACAGCTGGGGAATTGATGTATTTCAAATTAACCCTGTAATGGCCGAATTTTACAATTAACACCTTAAAATTATGAAACCTATACTTTATATACTTGCTTTGATTGGCCTACTATGGTCCTGTCAGAAAGAACCACAATTTCCTGATCCTGGCTTAGATGCAACAAGAGATGTGCGGGATACTGTACGTAGAGATACCATCGATAAGTATCCACTCTCCATGCATATTAAAGCTCCCAATGGGGTAGAGCTAGTACAAGTCCTCGATGGACGATCCTATGAAGAAATAGCCAATTTTTCTACGGAATATCAAGGTAAAAAGGATTTTGTGTTTACCTACGATGTGGATTTAGCATCCATCAAGAAAGACAGCACTTTGCACTATGTGGTTAAGGTAGTGGATAAGAATATGCGCTCTTATAATAAAGGGTTTTCATTAAAAGTTCTGGGATTTTCGGAGCCTATTATTACCGTTGGGGGGACCACTACTGACGGGAAAATTTCCATGGCCAATAACTATCTATTGTTAAAGACACGCTTTAGCACGGGGATGAATACGGTTCAGAGTTATAGGATGAGCTTGGATGGAGTATTGTTTGACAGTCATACTTATACCGAAGCGAATTCTTCAGTCATCCATAAAGAAGGCTATGTATTAGAGGATATGACCGTTAAGAATAAAGATTATGTTTTGCGGATTGAGATGACCGATAATAAGGGGGCCTCTACGGCAAAGGAGATTATCC
>JASLCA010000160.1 GCA_030146225.1 Sphingobacterium sp.
GACAAAAACTGCATAAGCTCTTTTAATCTTTAAGGAGATAGTCCGAATTCACACCCGCACAAGCCAATCAGTAATTACTACCATTTATTATGGGATTTACACCTTACAGAAGGATATATATAGCTTAATTTCGCAGTTTTATTAAATAGGGTATTTGTGAATGAAAGAAGAACTAATGATCCAGCAGGAGACATTGCTACCTGAGGATTTCTGTATTAAGGATGCTAGCTTGTTTTTTAACGAGTTAGATTTACTACAATTGGCGAAGCGCTATGGTACTCCCTTGCGTCTTACCTACCTGCCTACTATTGCTAAGAAGATAGACCTGATGAAGGCCTATTTTCAGGAAGCCATTTATAGAACGGATTACCAAGGTCTGTACAGCTATTTCTATTGTACTAAAAGTTCTCATTTTCAACATGTACTTAAAAAGGCACTCCAATCCGAGATAGGCATTGAGATTTCTTCGGCCTATGATACCGCCTTGATTAAGTCCTTAATAAGAACAGGGGATATTCCTGCTGGTACCCGCGTTATCTGCAATGGCTATAAGACTCCCGACTATCAAGCGGCAATAATTGCCTTAATGAAAGAGGATTATTGTGCTGTAACCCCTATCGTGGATAGCTTAAGTGAATTGCAGCATTATTTAAGCTTTGCTACAAGCGGTAAGCGCATAAGCTTGGGCATTAGACTCAACTTGAGCTTTCTCGAGGGCTATGCCAATGAATCAAGGTTTGGCCTTGCGGCAGAGGATATTATACAACACTATACGCAGGATATTCAACAGCACAAAAACATTGAATTTACTACCCTACATTTCTTTAATGAAAAGGGTATGGATGACAATAATGACTACTGGGCGGTACTTGCCGAGGTGGTACAGTTTTATTGCAGGCTGAAAAGGTTAAACCCAAAACTTAACAGCCTTGATATTGGTGGCGGGATGCCCTTTCAGGATAGTACAGAAAACCCTTTAGCTATCCAAGCGCTGGTATTTCGTATTGTATCTACCATTCAAAATATCTGTAGAGAGGAATTGGTCCCTGAGCCAAATATTATTACTGAGTTTGGAAAATATACAGTAGCCGAAGCGACCAATACCATCTTTAAGTTACTCGAGAAAAAGCCGGGAGACACCCTCAATTGGGCAATTATAGATGGTTCTTTTATTACTCATCTACCTGATACCTGGGCTATCCAACAAAGCTACCCTGTGCTCCCAGTCAACAATATGGACGAGCCACATACGGCGTATACCTTGGGAGGTCTGACTTGTGACAGTGCGGATTTTTATCCAAATTCAAAGACTAGTAAAGCACTTATGCTACCTGACACACAGGAGGAGCAGTTTGTTGTTTTCTTACATACAGGGGCTTATCAAGAAGCATTAAGTGGCTTTGGGGGTGTGAATCATTGCTTAATCCCTTCCCCAAAACATATAATTATTGATGCTGATAAGGACAGTAAATTAAGCTTTTCGCTATTTGCGGAGAAACAATCTAGCGCAAGGCTATTGGATATTTTGGGGTATGCGGCTTTGACATAGCTAGTAAGTCAATAGGGCAAATATACGCCTCCAGATATTTTTATTATTTTTGCGGTTACTGTTTTTTCTCAGACAAGCCGCCTAACAGTACACAACCTGTTAGGCGGCTTATTAATTTAGGGATTTAAAAGCAGTATTATTTATTCATTGGTTATACTATGCACTTACCTCCCTACGACATATTTCCGATTATTGAAGGGCCGATTGTCTGCTTACGCGAAATTCAAACCAAGGATCTGCCGGATATCCTAGAAATCTCCTATTATAATGCCTTGAAAGCAGCCTCTGTTGATGAGGCCTCCTTAATGCTGGAGCGGATAAATAGGGATTATGAAGCTGGTGAAGCTATTCACTGGGGTATTGCCGATAGTCATTCGGATAAACTTGTAGGTACATGTGGTTATTACCGTGGACTTGACATGGGCTACGGGGAGCTAGGCTTTGTACTTCTTGCACAGCATCAGGGCAAGGGCTATATGACGGCAGCCATCACTTTAGCCATGCAATTTGGTCTGGTTACTATTGGGTTGAAACGTATTTGGGCTGAAACCACCCTAGACAACAAGCAGGCTATCGCACTCTTAAAGCGTCTAAACTTTTCACAAGAAGCCTTGCTAGAAGACAATGGGGTCATATTCGCCTACCAGCAGTAGATCTTTTTACGTATTTTTACGGCTATGTGGTATTCCTTTGGCATTGTAATCTAAATGAGCAAGCTTCCTATTCTTATTATTGGGGCTGGGCCTGCGGGGCTTATGGCTGCGGAGCAATTGGCTAAGAAGGGCTTTGTGGTGCGTATATATGAGCAGAATAAGGCTGCTGCGCGCAAGTTCTTAGTCGCTGGCCACGGAGGCTTTAATCTTACCCATAATGAGCCTCTAGAAAGCTTTATTGAAAAATATGATCAGCCTGCTGTGCAGCAGATGGTACGGCATTTTGACAATCAAGCTACCCGTGCTTGGCTGGCTGATATCGGCATTGAAACCTATGTCGGTAGCTCTGGCAAGGTCTTCCCTATTAAGACTATTAAGCCCATAATGGTCTTGCAAGCTTGGCTTAAACGTCTTGATGAACTAGGCGTTGAGATATACTACGATTATCGCTTATTGGACTTTGACAACGAGAAAGTCCTCTTAGAGCACAAAGGAAATACAGAGTCCTTTGCTTTTAGTCATTTAATACTTGGTCTAGGCGGTGGCTCTTGGGCAAAAACGGGATCAAATGCCCAGTGGGTTGAACTCTTTGGGGCTAAGAATATCCCTATGCATAATCTTCAACCTGCCAATTCAGGCTTTAATACTGCTTTTGATACGCAGCCTTTAGCTGGTCAATACCTAAAGAACGTACGTGTACATTTTCAGGACTACAGCAAGCTCGGCGAGCTGGTATTTACAGATTATGGCATGGAGGGAAGTGCTGTCTATTACCTCAATCGCTATATTCGTCAAAGTTCCTTTCCTAGCTATATATTGCTAGATCTAAAGCCTGAATTCTCCTTGGATCATATTTATAAATCCCTGTCTACAAGCTACAAAACAACAAACATCCTCAAGCGAAGCTTGAAGATCCAAGCGCCTGCACTTGGCTTGTTAAAAAGTTTGGATAAGGAAACTTATCTTGACCCGAGCTCCTTAGCTAAAATGATTAAGGCCTTCCCTATTAAAATCACTGGCTTTAGACCTATTGATGAGGTTATCTCTACAGCTGGAGGTGTTTCCTTTGAAGGCTTAAATATGAACTTATCGCTTAAAGCTTTCCCTAAGGTGTATTGTATTGGCGAAATGTTGGACTGGGAAGCCCCCACAGGAGGATACCTCCTGCAAGCCTGCTTTAGTATGGGCTATTGGGTGGCAACTGGGATTGAATAGTTTTCCCCTGCCCTTTTAACCTATATCCTCCTGACAGGCCATGCTTATTCAGCCGCCCTACTTAAATACTCCGGGGATCTGGCTTGAGTGGCATTTTCGCGCAGCGGATAACCTCAATAGCAGCACAGCCAAACTCTTCAGTGACTTTCCCTTCAATCAGATAGAGTCCTACACCGCGCAGCGGAAACTCCGCGAGGGAAGGTGGAAAATGTACGGTATCAAAAAAAGCGCCTTCTGCGTCTAAGAAGGTCCCAAACTTCATCAGCTCTCCACGTTTAGTCTTTACATATTTCTCAGCCACAAAATCTCCTACCAAACGCAAGGTTTGTCCTACGCAGGCTAGCAGCTGCTTAGCAAGGATGTCCCCCTTAAAGTTGCTCCGCGCTAGGTCAAATAGGCTGCCCGAGACACAGAAGCCTATTAATTCGATTTCATCATAATAATCTTCAACAATGTCATCCACTAAGGGGGGCAGCACCGGCTTTTGTGCCTGTACTTCAAATAGCTGCGGTCCCTGCGTCTTCTTACGCAGCTTGCTCAGCTGTAGGTGGGCCTCCCATAAGAGGCTTTTCTTACTTTGTTCCAAGAAACGAAAAGCACCTACCCGAATCAAGATAATCAGCTGTTCTAAGCCGATGCTGCTCCGCGCTATAAAATTGGACAGGCTCGTATATGGGCCATTTCGCAGCCGTTCATAAACTAGCTGCTGCCCAAGGCGATCTTCCATATTGAGCAGACAGTCGAAGCCCAAGTAGATGTCCTTGCCATAGATGCAACTACGAAATACGCTTTGATTAACACAGGGTAAACAAATCCTAGCCCCTGCGGTACGCGCCTCATTGACATATACTTTACGGGTGTAAAAGCCACCGTAGTTGTTGAGTACGCTAACCATAAATTCTAATGGATAATAGGTCTTTAAGAACAGGCTTTGATAGCTTTCCACAGCATAGGAAGCCGAATGGGCTTTGTTAAAGGAATAGCCAGCGAAGCTCTCCATCTGTCGCCATATCTCCCTGCTGGTCTGCTCATTATAACCTTGCTGCTTGCAGTGATTAAAGAACTTGTCTTCAATCTCGATCAGATGTTCCTTGTTTCGATATTTACCTGACATCATCCTGCGTAGCACATCGGCGTCGGCCATATCCAGCCCGCCATAGGCATGACCGATCTTCATCACATCCTCTTGATAGACCATTACGCCATAGGTTTCCTTGAGTTGCTCCTCAAATACAGGGTGTGGATACACTACGCTATGCGGGGCATGGTGCCGGCGTATAAACTCTCCCATCATCCCGCTGCTAGCCACCCCTGGCCGAATAATGGAGGAGGCTGCCACCAACGTGAGGTAATCATCGCAACGCAACTTGGTCAATAGCTGGCGCATTGCAGGGCTTTCTATGTAGAAACAACCAATGGTATTGGCTGCGCGTAATTGATCGGCAATCTTGGGATCTGCAAAGAAACGCTTGGGATTCCGGGTGTCAATACGAATGCCTTGATTTTCCAGCACAATGCTTCTACAGGTCTTGATATGTCCTATCCCCCGTTGTGATAAGATATCAAACTTTTCAAAGCCAATATCTTCGGATACATACATGTCTACCTGCATAGTGGGTAGGCCTTTAGGCGGATAGTCCATTGCCGAATAGCTATTTAGCGGCAGTTCAGAGATCAGTACCCCACTGGCATGTATGGTGCGTTGATTGGGGAAGTCCGCCATCTTATTGTATACGCTTAGGATCATCTGCGTAAGCTCATTCTTGTTGCGCATATCAGCCGGATCATGCACTAGGCGGTCAATATCTGCCTTAGGCAAGCCATAAACCTTGCCCAGTTCGCGTAAAATGCTGCGGGAGCGGAAGGTGCTCATAGCTCCCATCAAGGCTACATTTCCCTGAGGATACTTCTTAAAGATATAATCGTACATCACATCTCGCTCATCCCAACTAAAGTCCATATCAAAGTCGGGGGGACTTTTACGCTTGGGATTTAGGAAGCGTTCAAAGGGGAGATTTAAGGCGATGGGGTCCACATCGGTAATGCCTAAGCAGTAAGCCACTGCCGAGTTGGCTCCACTTCCACGGCCTACATAATGAAAATCTTGGGAACGCGCATAGCGGCATATATCATCGGTGATTAAGAAGTAACTCGAAAAGTTCATCCGCTCAATGGTTTCGAGCTCACGCGCAATGCGCTCTTGAGCGACCTTATCCTGTGTACCATAACGACTGAAAAGCCCTTCTTGACTATAGCGCAAGAGGATTTCCTTATCGAGCGCCATATTATCCGTAAAGTGCTTGCGGCTTTTCATTGTCTTAAAGTCAAACTCAAAGCTACATTGCTCCAAGAGCGCCTCTGTATTATGCAATACCTGGGGTAGCTCTTTAAACAGGGCTGTCAATTCCTTTTTTGGTATAAAGCACTCCCCTTGCTCCGCAAAATCAGTCTTGGCGAGCTGTGAGAACAAGAGATTATTGTCAATTGCGCGAAGCTGCTTATGCAGGGTATAATCCTCTATATCAAAGCTAACTGGAGCTAGGATTACGCAGCGTTCTAGCTGTTGGGGATGCAGTAACATAGCCTTTGTACGCTCGGCAGGGCGCAGCCCGAAATATGCATCTACGCTAAGCGTAACCTTACCCATCAGGCTAAAGGGATAGACAATAAATACATCTTGCAGCTCTGGTGCTGGCAAGCTTAACTTACGTTCTTCTTTATTTAAGGAGGTCCGATAGCTGTTAATCGCTCGAAAGCCATTTGCATTTTTGGCGATCGCAATATAGTAGAGCTGTCCATCTTCTCGAAACTCCATCCCTGCCAAGATGCGTAGCCCTTCTTTTTGTCCTTGTTGCAGCAAGTCTAGGGAGGCCGAGCTGTTATTGATGTCAGTTAGCACCGCAGTATCATAGCCGTGCATAAGCATGCCTTGGATCAGCTTTTCCAAGCTTAGTGTACCATAACGCAGGCTAAAGTAGCTGTGTAGGTTTAATAGCATCGGGCTTACTTCTTTTCTGGCTCTGGTGCGCATACCGCCTTCATCACTGCATTTACGCCATAGCGCATACGGAGGGCATCCATAGCCTGAATAAGGTTGACTTCGCTCGTCGTATCTGTGAATAGATCAGTCTGATAGGCTCCATAAATCAGACGCGAAAACTTTATGCCAATCAGCCGAATCAGCATTCGCTTGTTGTAGAGTCCTTTGAAGAGCTCCAATACATTGTCTGTAAGGAGGCTATCCGAATTGGTATACCCCAGTTGAATCTGTTTACTATGGGTGTCAAAATTGCTATAACGTATCTTAACGGTCACGCAGCTGGTCAATTTCTTGTCCTTCCGCAGGTCAAAGGCTAGGGTGCTGACCATGCCGATCAGGGTTTTACGCAGCAGGGCAATGTCAATAGTATCCTGCAAGAAGGTCGTTTCCTTACTCATAGACTTTTGTTCACGAAAGGGCAATACAGGGCTGTCGTCTTGGCCATTGGCTTTGCGCCAAATCTGTACGCCCGACTCTCCCATCACAGTCTGCAAGGCATAGGCATCCATCTCCTGTAAGGTGGCAATCTTGCTAATGCCCATATTGCGTAAGAGCACATAGGACTTCTCCCCGACCATCGGGATCTTGCGGATGGACAAGGGGGCTAGGAAGGCACGCTCAGTACCGCCAGCGATATACCTTTCGCCCAAAGGCTTGGCTTCTCCTGTAGCAATCTTGCTCACCGTCTTGTTGACTGAAAAGCCCAAGGATATGGGAAGCCCGCTTTCTTTGATAATGCGTTGACGAAGCTCTTGTGTCCATTTCCAACAGCCATAGAAACGATCCATGCCAGTGATATCGAGGTAATGCTCATCAATGCTTGCTTTTTCTACTAGCGGAGCATGGGCTTCAATAATATCTGTAACTAGGTTGGAGTACTGGCTGTATAGGTCATGGTCGCCCCGAATAACGTGGGCTTCTGGACACATGCGTAAAGCCATTCGCATGGGCATAGCACTGTGAACGCCATATTTTCGAGCTTCATAAGAGCAAGAAGAAACTACGGCTCGATCGGCAAGACCACCTATCAAAACAGGCTTGCCAACTAAGTCCTTATTTAACAGCCGCTCTACGGATACAAAAAAGCTATCTAAATCACAATGCACTATGCTACGCTCCATATTCAATTTCTAATGAAAACAAAAATACTAATATTTTTAGTATTATACTATTAATTTCACTCCTGATTTGGGTAGAGGGACTGTACTTTAACTGATAAACAGAAAGCTATAAATAATCGCAAAATATTCATAAACAATAAATTAACAACTTTTAACCAGCTTGTAAACTGACTAATATTCAATATAAGCTGCTCCTTTTTTATTTTATCTATTACAACCAAGCGCTAATGCATATTAAGGCTTTTTTAAACCGTTTCAGCCTTTAAGTGGTTCTTAAAGAGGGCTTAATCTGGGATATTTTAGGCCAGTTTTTAGGATTTCATCTGCTGAGAGAACTGCCCAAAGATGACATTCAATTAGAATATCACGCTAGAGAAAGCTGGGATTTATGTGCACTTTTGTATAAATATCTAGCAGAATAGGAGTATTTATTATGACGAGAAAAGAGTTTATCAGCGTAGCATCCACCATTCCTCTTGTAGGTTCTGTAAGTAAGTTACAATCCCTAAATCGCTTTTTGGACGAGGCCAGGAATACTTCAAAAATGCCTTTATTGTTTTTGGGGCATGGCAGTCCGATGAATGCCATTGAAGACAATGAGTTTGTGGCTTCTTTTCAAAAACTGGGCAAGGATATCGAGCGGCCTTCTGCTATCTTGGTAATTTCGGCACATTGGGAAACGCGTGGTACTTTTGTCACTGCTATGGAGCATCCTGCTACTATTCATGATTTCGGTGGGTTTCCACAGGCATTGTTTGATGTGCAGTACCCTGCTCCGGGGAGTCCTGAGCTTGCGGTGGCTACCCAGCAGCTTGTAAGCCATACGGATGTACAACTAGACGATAAGTGGGGCTTGGATCATGGCTCTTGGTCTGTGGTTAAGCACCTGTATCCACAGGCTGATGTACCTGTTATTCAGATGAGTATTGATTATACGCAACCAGCCTCCTATCACTATGAGCTCGCTAAGGAATTGGCGAAATTAAGGAATAAAGGGGTGCTTATTATTGGTAGTGGGAATATTGTGCACAACCTTCGCATGGTTTCTTGGCAGCATCTGAATAGTAATTATGGTTTTGACTGGGCTATTGAGGCTAATAATAAGATGAAGGCTTTTATCTTGGATGGTAATCATCAAGCGCTAATTGACTTTCGGAAGCAAGGCAAGGCTTTTGACTTAGCTATCCCTACGCCAGAACATTACTTACCCTTGATCTATAGCCTAGCCTTGCAGGATAAGCAGGATGAAGTCATGCTATTCAATGATAGTCCTGTTGGAGGCTCCTTAAGCATGACCTCGCTTAAGATTGGCTAAGTTTTTTGCTTTAGGTTCGGTCTGCGGCTAAGGCTTGGCAAAGGCTATCTTAGTCAGGTTATAGCCACTTTCGATTAGCTCATGTGCGCGGTGATAATCCCATATCCCAGCAACATTGTAAGGGATGTTAATCAGGTAGTCGGGCTTGTCTACGCGCAGCATTAAGGCTACTAAGC
Source organism: Sphingobacterium sp. (assembly GCA_030146225.1). GTDB lineage: Bacteria > Bacteroidota > Bacteroidia > Sphingobacteriales > Sphingobacteriaceae > Sphingobacterium. The sequence continues at coordinate 9,070 of JASLCA010000160.1, forward strand.
GTCTACGCATCACATAATAGGACTCTTGCAATACACCTACGGCATTGAGGTTGTCCGGAACGAGGTTGTCACCATTGATGGCGCCCTCCAGATTGACTGCCACGACGAGGTTATTCTTTTTTGAGACATAATTAACGGGGAGCGGGTTGAGTACACCTCCATCGACTAGGAAGGAGTTTTTGCCTTTAATGCCTGTAAATACGCCTGGTATTGCGATTGATGCGCGA
>JASLCA010000161.1 GCA_030146225.1 Sphingobacterium sp.
AACAAAAACTAGAATTCGAAAGTTCACAAGATGGAAATTACTTTTTCATTAATGCGATTGAATCAGAATTAAAGGGTGATTTAGGCTTAACTGAATTAGGTCAACAATACGATTTGCTAGATAAATTAACCGTTAAATCCGTCCAAGATATAGCAAAGAAGTATTTAAAGGATGAAAAATTGTTTAAATTTATTTTAATGCCTGAAAATAAACAATAGACTAGTGTTCTACACAGAACAGTTGTAAGCAAAATAGGGGAACATCGGAAATATCCGAGGCTCCCCTATTTTTTTGATCTAACTAACGATACACCTGCTAAAGAGATGTTCTAAAAAAGCTGAAGTACAACCATTTACACGCAACACTTATTCACCCGTACTGCCCTCGGACTCCTCATTCATCCAGTCAGTCTGTAGGTCATCAATCTCCCGCCTATCCTTTTTGGTCGGGCGACCAGCACCGCGATCTCTTTTGAGCAAGGGGGCTTGAAAAGCCGATTTAAATGCATTGGTCTCCTCCACAGGAGTCTGATCCAGATAAAACTGTGCCGCTGTCTTTGCATCAGCACGGCGCTCCAAGAGTCCAGTCACCGCAATCACCTTCCGTTCAGGTCCTTTCTGAATGGCATATACCTCCCCTACCTTAACCAGATAGGAAGGCTTAATATTTTGTCCTTTAAGCTTTACCCGGCCAGCCTTACAGGCTTCCGTCGCTAGGCTCCTTGTTTTAAAGATACGGATAGCCCACAGATATTTATCTACCCTTAATTTTTCACTTTCTGCTGCCATACACAAATGTAATTGAAATGACCTAATTATAAATACAGTTTAGCCTTGAATTACTAAAAAATTGCAATATTTGTAATTAAGTACAAAAATCATAGAATAAAATTATACATGGAATTACAAAAACTTCAAAAATTAGTAGAAGACGCTTGGGAAGATAGGAAATTATTAGAATACAAAGAATATACGGAAGCCATCCGTACGGTTATTCAGAAACTGGACGAAGGTCAGATTCGGGTTGCAGAACCAATCGGAACGCGCTGGCACGTGAATGACTGGATCAAGAAGGCTGTTATTCTATACTTCCCAATTTGTGAAATGAAAGAGATCGACAACGGTCCTTTTATCTACCATGATAAGATGAAGTTAAAAACCAATTACAAAGAAATAGGTGTTCGCGTAGTACCTGGAGCATCAGCACGCTATGGTGCTTACCTTTCCAAAGGGGTGATTATGATGCCATCTTATGTAAATATTGGTGCATACGTGGATGAGGGCACCATGGTGGACACTTGGGCAACGGTTGGCTCATGTGCACAGATTGGCAAGAACGTTCACTTAAGCGGCGGAGTAGGCATTGGTGGGGTGTTAGAACCTATCCAAGCAGCCCCTGTAATTATAGAAGACAATGTTTTCGTGGGATCCCGTACTATCGTTGTAGAAGGTATTCGCGTAGAGGCCGAAGCAGTACTTGGAGCCAATGTGGTATTGACCGCTTCCACCAAGATTATTGATGTATCAGGTGATGAGCCCGTAGAATATAAAGGCTATGTTCCAGCCCGTTCTGTAGTAATCCCGGGCTCTTATACCAAAAAATTCCCAGCAGGTGAATATCAAGTTCCATGTGCTTTGATTATTGGACAACGTAAGGAGTCAACAGACAAGAAAACTTCATTGAATGACGCATTACGCGAGCATAACGTAGCGGTATAATAGACCATGTATCAATCCATAGATAGAGAAGATTTAAATCAGGCCTTAGAAACCCTAAAGAATGGGGGCCTTATCTTATACCCTACAGATACCATCTGGGGTATAGGATGCGATGCCACCAATCCGGAGGCTGTAGAAAAGGTGTATGCCCTCAAGGGTCGTGACCAAAGCAAAAGCTTGATTATGTTGTTACACAATGACAATCAACTAGCAAGCTATGTAAACGACATCCCCGAAGTGGCCTACGACCTGATTGAGTATAGTGAGAAGCCGCTGACCATTGTCTTTTCCAATGCGAAAAACCTCGCCAAGAATGCAATGGCGGAGGATGGCTCTATGGGGATTCGGGTCGTTAAACATGCCTTTTGTGAGCAGCTACTGCAACGATTTAGAAAGCCAATTATCTCTACCTCCGCCAATTTAAGTGGAGAACCCTCACCTAAAAGCTTTAACGATATTAGTGCAGCTATTTTAGCAGGTGTGGATTATGTAGTAGCACATGAACAGGACTTGGAAGGAGAAGGGATTTCTTCTACAGTGATGAAACTTGATGCTAGTGGAAAATTTGTATTTTTACGTAAATAATAAAGATTTAAACATATTATATACTTATGAGCAAGTTAATCAAACTACTTATGTGCCTTATGGTTACCCTACAGGTAGCCCATGCACAACAGAAGATAGAGCCCGCTAAAGCAGGCGTGCAATATGGCAAGAAAATCGATGCCAAAAATGCAATTTCGCTAAGCAAATTGGAAAGCAATCTTAAAGCTAAGGAATCCTATACAGGAAAGATTGAGGGCGAAGTAGTAGAGGTCTGCAAGAAGAAAGGCTGTTTTATGACCTTAAAACGTGACAATGGCGAATCCGTTATGGTACGTTTTGCAGACTACGGATACTTTGTACCAGAGGATTTAGTGGGTAAAAAGGTGGCTGTAGAAGGACGCGCCAAGATCAAAGAAACTTCTGTAGAATGGCTACAACATTATGCAGAAGACAAAGGGGCATCTAAAGCTGAAATTGCAAAAATCACAAAGCCAAAAACAGATATCACAATCGTTGCCGATGGTGTATATGTAATTAAGTAAATCGGCTATAGCATAAAGAAGGCTGTTATTCCACGTGAATAGCAGCCTTTTTTTGCTTAAGGGAAACGCCCTTAGTATGCTTATCCTAGACAATTTCATATACATAGCCTATACATATTCGTATGGGTTTTACTATCTTCGCTCTTCATGAAGAGCTTAAGCACACATACCTCACAGTCAATCCAAGTCAACGGCAGGCTAATCAACTTTGCCCGGCCTTTAATTATGGGAATATTGAATGTTACCCCAGATTCCTTTTTTGACGGTGGACAGCATCAAAATATTGAAGCAGCAATCGCAAAAGCTGCTCAACTAATTGGAGATGGAGCGGACATAATCGATGTAGGTGCTTACTCATCTAGGCCTGGAGCAGCGCTTATAAGTGAGACCGAAGAGTTAGACCGAGCCCTACCCATTGTGAAAGCTATTAAAGCCCAGTTCCCATCCGTAATACTCTCAATAGATACCTTTCGGGCCACAGTTGCTGCGGCTTGTGTAGCGGCTGGAGCTGACATTATTAACGATGTCTCGGGCGGGACCATTGATAAAAATATGTTTGCCACAGTAGCTAAACTTCAGGTACCTTATATCTTAATGCATATGCGGGGCCTACCCGAAAATATGCAAGACCTAACAGCGTATACAGATATTGTAGACGATGTAGCAACCTTTTTGGGTGAAAAGATTTCAGCCTTACGGAGCTTAGGTGTGAAAGACATTATTCTAGATCCAGGCTTTGGCTTTGCAAAGACCGTAGCACAAAATCATGAATTGTTGCATCGGGTCGATGAATTTCACTATCTTGGCTTACCAATTTTAGGAGGCATCTCCAGGAAGTCAATGATTTATAAAAAATTAAACCTTACGGCACAGGAGGCATTAACGGGTACAATAGCACTGAATACACTCTTACTTGCTAAGGGCGTACAACTACTACGTGTACATGATGTTAAAGAAGCCAAGCAAGTAATTGACCTATTATTTTAACCTCATATTAACCGAATTGTGAAAAAAACAACTGATATTATAACCATTGGCTTTGCACTTTTTGCCATGTTTTTTGGTGCCGGGAATTTATTGCTCCCCCCATTTATAGGCTTACAAGTGGGAACGCATATATGGGTAACTATTTTCGCCTTTGGCCTTACGGGCATTCTATTACCCTTCTTTGGTATACTTGCGGTAAGCAATTCAGGCGAATCGCTAAGTGACCTAGGGAATCGCGTGCACCCCAAGTTAGCGCCAATAATAGGCACCATTATTATGATCTGTATTGGTCCCTTAATCGCAATCCCCAGAACTGCCGCAACAACCTTTGAAGTAGGCATCTTGCCTTCATTTCCAAATAGTCATCCCATCTGGACCACATTGGCATTTTTCGCCTTAACCTGGGCCTTGTCCATTGTGCCTTCCAAGGTTGTGGACTTAGTCGGAAACTTGCTTACCCCTTTCCTACTGGTTTTGTTAAGCATCCTTATTATTATAGGGATTACTTCGCCAGTAGCAAGCCCTGTAGAACAAGCCCTGCCGCCTATGGAAGCCTTTAGCTTCGGGCTTATGGAAGGCTATCAAACATTGGATGTTTTGGCATCGGTAGTCTTTGCAGGCATTATTATTACGGCAACACGAGCCAAAGGCTACACTACTGTTAAGGAGAAGAATAAGGTGGTTATTACCGCGGGCGCATTAGCCGCTGGCTGTCTCTTGTTTATTTATGGTGGACTAATCTATTTAGGAGCTAGCTCTGGAGTTGAGAATTTAGGGATTAAGCGCTCGGAGCTATTGATTCATATCTCGCATAGCGTATTAGGTCAATACGGAACCTTAGCCATAGCCCTTAGTATAGCCTTAGCTTGTTTAACCACAGCGATCGCTCTGACTACAGCGGTAGGCACCTTTTTCAACAAGCTTAGCAAGGGCCGCTTAAGCTATAAATTCCTAGTAACACTCTCTTGTGTTGTATCAGGGATATTCTCTGTTACAGGTGTAGATAATATTATTCAGATTGCTTATCCCCCATTAGCCTTTGTCTATCCTATTGTGATGACACTCGTATTGTTTGTGGTAATCTTTGGTAAAACCATTACCGCTAAATCCCCTTATATCGGAGCTATGTTAGCGAGCACTATAATTGCAACGCTGAACATATTAAAGATGTTCAACTTTATTCCCGAAAACATTCTCGCGCTGCTTAACAAGATTCCCTTTTTCGAACAAGAAGTGGGTTGGATTATTCCTTCTTTTGCCTTTTTCTTTCTCTTCTGGGCAATTGATAAGTACAGGCTTAAAAATACTATTGCTTAGCGGCTATTTAATGGCCAAGTCTAAACAAAGAAGCGCTGCATCCCGAAAGGATGCAGCGCTTTTATATTTATTGACCGCCTAAGTATTAGCGCACGCTACTCCCCGGCTTAATGCTTGTCGTTGGATTTACAAAATCCAAACGCCCATCAGCATCTTCTGCCATCAAGATCATCCCTTGTGAAGTAATACCTTTGATCTCTCTAGGCTCCAAGTTAACCAGGATGGAAACCTGCTTACCAATAATCTCCTCAGGCGTGAAGTACTCCGCAATCCCAGAGACTACCGTCCGCTGATCGATGCCAGTGTCAATCTTAAGCTTTAATAATTTTTTGGTTTTCGCGACTTTCTCTGCTTCCAGAATGGTGCCTATACGGACATCCATCTTCATAAAGTCATCATAGCTAATATTTTCCTTTGCAGCCTCAGTAGTGAACTGATTTAGGACATTTTGAGCTTTAGCGGCAGCTAACTTCTGCAATTGAAATTCCACCTGCTCATCCGTAATCTTTTCAAAAAGCAATTCTGGCTCAGCCAATACATGACCTACAGGAATGATGTTGGCATCCCCAGCTTTGTCCCAGCCCTGTTTGTCAATATTTAACATGCCAAACAGCTTATCGGAAGTCATCGGCAAGAAAGGCTGTGCTAATACCGCTAAGTTGGCAACCAGTTGGCTGGCTACAAATAAGATCGTCTTAACACGCGCTGGATCTTCCTTGAAAAGCTTCCATGGCTCCTCATCTGCCAAATACTTATTCCCCAAACGGGCAGCATTAATAAAGATGCCCAATGCCTCGCGAAATCTATACTGACCAAGCGAATTTTGAATATCCTGCGGAAAGCTTTTAAGCTCAGCCAAGACAGCCTGATCCTTTTCGGTAAGTGCTGAACCAAGGGCTACAGTACCTTCAAAATACTTTTGGGACAAGACCATCACCCGATTGACAAAGTTACCAAGGATAGCCACCAATTCATTATTCACACGGGCTTGAAAATCCTTCCAAGTAAATTCGCTATCTGAAGTCTCGGGCAAGATAGAGGTTAGTACATACCGTAATTCATCTTGTTTGCCAGGGAACTCTTCTAAGTATTCATGCAGCCATACCGCATGGTTACGAGAGGTAGAAAGCTTCTCCCCTTCTAAGTTTAAGAATTCATTGGCAGGCACATTTTGTGGAAGAATATAGTCCCCATGTGCATGCAAGATCGCTGGAAAGATAATACAGTGGAATACAATATTATCCTTTCCAATAAAGTGTATTAAGGTAGCGTCATCCGCCGCATCTTTTTGCTTCTTCCAGTAGGCTTCCCAATCCCTGTTGTTGTCAATCCCCCATTGCTTTGTCGCGGAGATATAACCGATGGGAGCATCTAGCCATACATACAGTTTCTTGCCAGCAGCCTCCTTTAAGGGGACATCAACGCCCCAGTCTAGATCACGGGTCATCGAGCGAGGTTGTAAGCCTGACTTCAACCAGGATTGACATTGCCCAAAGACATTGGACTTCAGTACATCCTTCTTGCCTTCGATCAACCACTGCTCTAGCCAAGGCTGATATTTATCCAATGGCAAGTACCAATGCTTTGTCTCCTTTAAGATGGGGGTCTTCCCGCTAAGGGTAGACTTTGGGTTAATTAGATCAGTAGGGTTCAAAGAAGTTCCACACTTCTCACATTGGTCCCCATAAGCCCCTTCACTATGACATTGTGGGCAAGTACCTACAATATAGCGGTCGGCCAAAAACTGATGAAAATCCTCATCATAATATTGTTCAGAGACCTTTTCAATAAATTCTCCCTTTTCATAAAGATTTAAGAAAAACTCTTGCGAAAGCTCATGGTGTATCTTTTCAGAAGTACGGTGATAGATATCAAAGTGAATTCCAAAATCTTCGAAGCTCTCTTTAATTTGGGTATTATACCTATCAATAATTTGTTGAGGTGTTACGCCATCTTTTTTGGCTCTGATGGTGATGGCAGCGCCATGCTCATCGGATCCACAAACAAAGACCACATCCTTATTAATTAAGCGCAAGAAGCGCGCAAAAATATCTCCTGGAATATATGCACCTGCTAAATGACCAATATGCAAAGGCCCATTGGCATAAGGCAAGGCGGAAGTAATAGTAAAGCGATTTTTTGAAAAAATACTCAAGGTGTACTAATTTTAAATGTTCCGTAAAAAAAGAAAACAAAAGACTTGTTTCTTTCACAAAGATAAGTCAAATTGCGCTTAAAATAAGCGCGCAACATGAAAATACCTGATTTTCTTAAGAAAGGTGATAAAGTAGCTATTGTATGTCCAGCAAGCTACATAAAGGGCGATATAGAACTCGCTGTAAAGGTTTTAACAGACTGGGGGCTTGAGGTACTAGTTGGTCAGACAGTGAGCTCACAATTCCATCAATTTGCAGGCACTGACGAGCTGCGTACACAAGACTTACAGGCTGCCTTGGACAATCCAGCGGTCAAAGCAATCTTTGCAGCACGCGGCGGCTATGGTACAGTACGCATTATCGATCAATTGGATTTCAGGGAATTTAAGAAAGCGCCCAAATGGTTAATCGGCTTTAGTGATATAACTGTCTTACACAGCCATATCCACAATAAGCTAGGCATCGCAACCATTCACGGTCAAATGCCAAAATCCTTTGAGGATAGCTCCAAAGAAGCGCTAGAATCCTTAAAGAAGGCGCTATTTGGCAAGTCCATGGACTACAGCTATCAGCAGCAAAGCTTTCCCAACCGCTCGGGCAAAGGAACTGGAGAATTAATTGGCGGCAACCTCGCCATTCTGCAAAGCATCTTAAGCTCCGACTCAGATGGCAAGTTTGATGGAAAGATCCTCTTTATTGAAGATGTAGGCGAGTCCCATTACAATATTGACCGTATGCTATGGACACTGAAGCGGGCGCATAAATTCCAGAAGCTACAGGGTTTGATTGTGGGCGGCTTCACTTCCCTTAGCGATAGTGATCCCGCATTTGGGCAGCGCTTTGAAGAGATTATTATGGACAAGGTAAAAGACTATAACTACCCAGTTGCATTCGATTATCCAGCTGGACATATAGACAACAACCACAGCCTAATCTTGGGAAAAAGAATACAGATGGAGGTAAAAAACGAAGAAACTTCACTCAAATACCTTGATGCATAGTCAAAAGTTCGGTTTTTACGATTTTAATTTTTTCAATAATACCCGTTTAGTGCTGTAAGTATTGATTTAATAAAAAATCATTCTCGACAATTTCGTAATGATTAATGCTTTTTGTTCAATTCTTTACGAAAAATATCCTTCAGGCTGTTCCGTTTGATATTCTCCATAACTTAGCTCTACAAAAATAAATTATGATATGGTTATGGAAATGGGACAACCAAATCCACTGAGCATCAACGATAGTTTGGAATCTTTAGCAGCAAAAGTTCATTTGAACTTGGATGCATCTACCTTGGTAGACCAAACTATTCAACGCGGACAGGGAAAGATAAGTGACCAAAAGGCACTTTGTATTGAAACTGGTAAATTTACAGGCCGATCACCAAAAGACCGGTTTATTGTTGAAGACGATTATACAAAAGCTGTAGTTGACTGGGGAGATGTGAATATCCCAATCTCAACCACGGTATTTGATAATCTACTCCAGAAAATGGAGCATTATCTAAAAGACAAAGAAGTATGGGTACGTAATTGCTATGCAGGAGCAGATCCGCATTACAGTATCAATGTAACGGTTATTAACACCACGCCATGGGCCAACTTGTTTTGCCATCACCTCTTCCTGAGACCAACTCCGGAGCAGTTGAAAGACTATAAGCAAGAGTGGACCATCCTCCAAATTCCTGAATTCTTAGCAGACCCTGCTATAGATGGCACACGTCAAGAGAATTTCGCGATTATCAACTTCAGCAAGAAGATGATATTAATTGGTGGAACAGCGTATACAGGTGAGATGAAGAAGGGTATTTTCTCGGTATTGAATTTTATTTTGCCACATGAGCATGGGGTGTTACCTATGCACTGCTCGGCCAATGAAGGAGATGCTGGAGATACAGCCTTATTCTTTGGCTTGAGTGGTACAGGTAAAACTACTTTATCAGCTGATGTAAGTAGACAACTAATTGGGGATGATGAGCATGGCTGGACGGCGAATAGTGTCTTTAACTTTGAAGGTGGCTGTTATGCTAAATGTATAGACTTAAGTGCAGAAAAAGAGCCACAAATCTTTGCTGCTATTAAGCATACTACATTGTTAGAGAATATTCAGTTCTTCCCAGGTACCAATGAAGTGAACTATGCAGATGCTAAGCTTACGGAGAATACCCGTGCAGCATACCCAATCTATCAGATTGAAAATGCAAAAGAAGTCTCCATCGGGAATGTTCCAAAGAACATCTTCTTCTTAACCTGTGATGCATACGGTGTATTGCCTCCAATTTCGAAGTTGACAAAGGCCCAAGCGATGTATCACTTTATCTCAGGCTACACAGCTAAGGTAGCAGGAACCGAAGTGGGAATTTCAGAGCCTCAGACTACATTTTCAGCATGTTTTGGAAAAGTATTCTTACCTGCACATCCGACAAGGTATGCAGAGTTACTTGGCAAGAAGCTTGAGGAGCAGGATGATGTTCAGGTATGGCTAGTCAATACTGGCTGGACAGCTGGAGCTTATGGGGTAGGCAGTCGTATTAAACTGAAGTATACCAGAGCCATGGTTCAGGCTGCCCTAGAAGGCAAGTTAAATACTGTAGATTTTACGCCGCATCCAGTATTCGGAGTATTAATGCCAAGCACTTGTCCACAAGTACCTGATGAAATTTTAAATCCAAAAGACACTTGGGCGGATAAAGCAGCTTATGATGCACAAGCAAAAAGCTTAGCGACATTGTTTATTAAGAACTTTGAAAACTATGCCGACAAAGCAAATGCAGAAATACGCAGCGCTTCCCCAATAGTTTAAAACAAAAAAGGCAGCGAAATTCGCTGCCTTTTTTGTTTCTATAGTCACGCGTAATAAGTAAGCTCTTACTTTTTCGGTAAATAAACCTTAGCATGCCAGCTGTCTTTAAGGGGAACCTCCCACTTATCCACTAAATCATCGGCACTTGTTAACATATTGTTGAAAACTGTGGTCGTTTCGTTAAGAACGCCACTATCTACCATGGCTTGAAAATCAGCAGACGCTGCTAAAGCAATCGCCCCATCTTGTGGCTGTCTATAAGCGATCTGTAAACGATCGAATAGATTAATGCCCAATTCCTTTTGTATGGTGTCCAATACCCGAACAGACTTGTCGATGGAACAGCCCGTTACCATAGCCTTGGACTCATCAACAATTAAGAAGACAAAGAGCTTATACTTAATTTCAAAACTCCCCAACAACTCATTGCCATGTGCCGTCCATTCTTGTACAAAGTCTGTTAACAACTCCGACATACGCGTGCATTCAGCATCGGTAAGGATGCGATTGCTCTGATAAATCCACAATTTCTTCATAACTCAGTACTTAAGCGTAAACATAATAAGGGGATATCATCAGATAGACGATAACGCCAGTTACAGCCACGTACAACCACATTGGATACGTAATCCGTGCTAGGCGCTTGTGACGCTCATATGCACCAGCAATCCCTCTTACAAAGGTAAACAGTACAAAAGGGATAATAATGATGGAAAGTAATATATGTGTAATAAGAATAAAATAATAGACATAACGGATCCAACCTTCACCACCAAATGCAGTAGAAGTTGAAGTCATATGATAAGCCACATACATCACTAAGAAGGCAGCCGAGCAGGCCATACAAGCCTTAATTAGGTTCTCATGCAACTTAGCATTGCCTTTCTTAATCGCAGCCACTGCAGCAAAAAGCAAAACAGCGGTAATCCCATTAACGGTTGCGTAAATAGGCGGCAAGAAAGACAAGGGCTTCACATCATAGCCTAGCTTTGGCAAGTTCACACCAAATAGGGCTGCTACAGCCAGTGGAACAATAATGGAAAGTGCCACAATCCATTTTTTATATTTCTTTTCTGCTTCAGTCATTCCCATATTACTTTTGTTCTATTTTTGAAGGTCTATTCCTAATTTCCTCAACAACTTGAAGTTTGATCTCATCCTCTAAACGATCGATCTCTCCCTTTTGACTAATATCATAAAAGCCACGAATGCGACGTTTAGAATCAATCATAACAAATTGATTGCTGATCAGAAAGCTTGTACTATCCGTAGGATCTACCATAGCGTCGATCAGCATCTTCTGCTTCGCATAGGCAAAGATATCGACTGAAGGTTGAAAGACGACCTCCCAGTTCTTGCTCCCCATAGTCTTATATGGCTTAGCAAAATCCTGAAGATCAGCCAAGGATTCCTGCGGGTCAACAGATATGGAATAGAAGTGAACGAATGGATTTTCTTTGAAGCGTGTAGACAAAGCATCCACATGGTCAAACATCAGCTTGGAGAAAGATTTATCCTTGCTGTAAAACAAATGTGCAACCGTAAAGACGGTATCCACACCTAAGAATTGGACCTGCTGTCCATCTAAGCTTTGAAATTCAATCTGAGGAAGTGTATGAAAGATAGTATCTGGGTATTCTCGACCCCAGTTACGTTTCATCTCACCGCTTAGCACCTTGTCACCAAATACAGGCAATGAAACATATTCATTAGCACCAAATTTGTTAACCGCTATATATAAAAATCCTGGCAACAGTAAAACCATTGCCAGGATAATTACCTTAGATTTATTTCTTTGAGTAGGTTTACTCATAGAATATATCCCGTTAAATTATTTGTGAGGAAAAATCTCGTGTGGATTGAAAGCTCCGTTCATAAAGTCACCTTCAGTCAACATTAACAAGATAAAGTAAACTATAAACAAGAACACTACACTACAGCATATTATAAACCCGGACTTTTCAAATTTCAAGTGCATGAAATAAGCCACAATATAAAACGCTTTGACTAGTGTAAGTACAATGTAAATAACATTGACTAACATGCCCTTTTCTAAAATTCCCCAGTGGTGTACAAAACCCAAAGCTATCAAGAACTCTAAAGCTGTTAAAGCTAATAGAATGAAGAAAACTCTCCAGATACCTTTCTTATCCATCCCTGCATGATCATCATGCGGAGCGTGTGAAGCTGCTATATTATCGTGATTTGTCATTATCGTATAATCGTTAAGAATCTATTAAAATCAATTAGACTAAAATTAGACTAAGTAGAAGAATGTAAATACAAACACCCATACTAAATCCACAAAGTGCCAATACAAACCAACTTTCTCAATCATAAGGTATGTACCACGTCTTTCGAAGGTATTGTTCAAAGTCATGCACAACACGATAATGTTTAACAAGATACCGATAGACACGTGGAATCCGTGGAAGCCCGTAATCGTAAAGAATAAGTTAGAGAACTGTAAAGCTGCGGTGTAGGAAATATCCTTGGTGAAATAAGGTGCTAAAGCATCTACAATTGCATCCCCCTCTAATCCTGTAGCAGGGTTTCTGCCGAACCAAAATCCTTGGTGATGTAAGTGAGACCACTCTATAGCCTGACAGCCTAAGAACATCAATCCACCTAATACGGTCCACATCATCCATTTAATAACTTCATCTCGCTTGTTTCTATGTCCTGCATCTACGGCCAATACCATCGTTACAGAGGACATAATCAAAATAAAAGTCATGATACCCACAAACACAAGTGGTTGTCCAGACTCGGCAATACCTGGTATAGACTGGAACACTTTATCCGCGTCAATCCATGTAGGCTGCGCAAACTTCTGCGTACCATAATAAATCAGGAATGCAGAAAAGGTAAATGCATCCGATACCAAGAAAAACCACATCATGATCTTTCCATACTCTAAGTTCCAAGGCGACTTACCACCGTTCCAAGGGCCGTCTTTTACCTTATCTAATTGCGATACAGTTGTTGTACTCATTTTTTACTATTATTGATTCAAAAGTAAGAAAACATAAATATAAATCCATAAAAGATCGAGAAAATGCCAAAATATACTGGCTAAATCCATGCGGAAAAGGTTGTCAGCAAATGATAGAGGCTTTGCAGCGCCTATATAGCATCTGACCAATACGATCAAACCCGCAATAATATGTGCTAGGTGTAAACCGGTAAAGACATATAAGAAGGATTGTGAAGCATTGTTATTCACAAAATATATACCTTGCTCAGCAAACACTGACCAGGAATGAACCTGAAGCACGAAGAATAAAATCCCTAATACAAGGGTTACTAATAAGAACAATTTCTGCTTAGCGGCTTGTTCAGCTTTCGCTGCCTTAACGGCTAAGTGCAATGTTAAACTGCTTAGCAAAATAGCGATGGTACTGTAGATAAACGTATCTGGCAACAAGGTCTTAATGCCTTTGTCAACCCCACTCGCCGTGTATACGATGAATCCGCTGGATAAAGCCGCAAACATCATAAACATACCAATCATGCCTAGCCAAAGATTAAATTTCTTTGCCTTGCGCGTTTGGAGTAAATCCTCTGTTAAATATTCTGTGTTTCCCATTTTATGTAAAAGGAATAAAGTCAAATAATAATATTAACTGGGTCAAGGGAAGATAAAGGAATGAAGTATACATTACTTTCTTCGCCGAAGCGTCAGTCATGGATTTTAAATGCTGAAACCCATAAAAAGCAAACATGATTCCCCCTAACAGGGAAACAGCTGTAAACACCCAACCACCAAAGCCATAGTACAGGGGCAGGAAGCCTACAGGAATCATCATTACAGCTGACAAAAAGATCATCCAAGCTGAAATCTTATCCTTCTCTTTGGTAGGCAATAGCCTAAAGCCCGCATTCTTGTAATCCGCATCCGCCACCCAAGCAATTGCCCAGAAGTGTGGAAACTGCCATACAAACTGAATGGCAAAAAGAACCAGCGGGGTAATCACAATCGCGGCTTCACTCACCTCAGCATAGGCTAAGCCAAAGCCAGCAGATTCAAAGGCGGCAAAGTACCCAATCAATGGGGGCAATGCACCCGGAAAGGCTCCTACAAAAACAGCAATTGGTGACTTCTGCTTTAAAGGCGTATAGATAAAGGCATAAAGAATAATAGAGAATACTGATAAAAGTCCTGCTATAAAGTTTAAGCGTACTAATAATAAGGTACCAAAAATCCCCATAAACAAACTCAATACCAAGGCTTGTCCCGTGGTCATACGACCAGAAGGCAAGGGCCTGTCTTCCGTACGCTTCATCAGCTTGTCTAAATCTTTCTCAATAATTTCATTAAAACCATTAGCCGATCCTGTAATAAAGAAACCACCTATAGTAAGAATAAACCAATTGAGCCAAATGATGTCGCCTTGTTGCTTCGCACCAATTAAAAATGCTACGGAAGCTGAGAAAACAACAGTTAATGTAAGCCTAAGCTTAACTAATTTGTTGAAATCGGATACAAACTGCTTCATGAATATTATTTTCCTCCTTTAAAAACGTAACTGAACACTATAATTTGACAAAGGTCCACATCTTGCCGCACACTAACGTTGCAATTTTGTCATTAATAGCATTACATAGTACTGTGCACCAAACAAAAGACTTGCAACCACCAAGTGGGTAGTTTGCGCAAATGCAGGCACATTAAAACGAGCTAAAACAATACCCGAAAGCATCTGTATGCCAATTAATATCAGCACAATCCAAGCATATTTGCTTTGCAATGTCAATGAACTAAACCTATTTTTTATTAAGAAGAACAGGATTACTGTAACTCCCAACGAGCAATAAGCTAATATTCTGTGTACGGTATAGGACTCACCCATCTGGGCAATCCAATCTTGCCGTGCAATACCTTGATCATTCAGATGATCCACAGTCTCCCGCACCGAAGTGCCAAAAACTACCTGTACAATCATCAATGCTAAAGAAACAAAAGCCAGAAGCTTCATTCCCTTCCAATCCCTATTAATAAGGATGGTTCTGTTGCGCAATGTAGTGGCCTTAAAGAAGGTATAGATACTAATCCCTACAATCAGCAAAGCCAGCAGCATATGCACCGTAATAATCCAAGGCATCAGGTTTGTAGAGACCACAATAGATCCCAACCAAGCTTGCACAATTACAACAAAAACATTAAGAACGCTCCATACAAAGATGGATGGTTTTGATTTTATATAGGCAAAGGAAAAGATCGCCGAAAACAAGAGACAGAAGCCGGCTACTACACCCACTACCCTATTCAGGTATTCTGTCCAAGTCTTAGCTGCATTAAACTCCTCATGAACCAAGATAGATTCATCGTGACGAATTTTATCGGCCATCTCGGTATAGCCAAAGAAGTCTACAATCTTCGCAAAGCGAATATTCTTCTTCTGTCTACCTTCAATGTACAGCTCTTCATATCCAGCCGGCAATTGAGAGACATCCGTAGGTGGCAAAATGCGGTTAAAGCATTTTGGCCAATCTGGACAGCCCATTCCCGACCCAGTGCTTCGCACAATTCCGCCTGCCGCTATCACAAGAAACAGGACGATAATCGTAATTCTATTTGACTTAACAAATCTTTTTTCTGCACTAGGATACATATATCCGCTTTCCTCCTATATAAAAATATAAAGAGAGGTAGGTATAAACCTACCCTTCTACTTCTCTATTATTCTCTTTATTCCAAGCCTCTTGAATACGAACAGCCTCTTCATTGCCCTCAAAATCGTGCATAAAGTTTGAACTCATCGTCTCTGAGAAAGGAACGTTTTGTGGGATAAAATCCTCATCGTGACCTGGCTTAGAGTAATCATATGGCCAACGGTATACAGTTGGGATCTCTCCTGGCCAGTTTCCATGAATATGTTCTACTGGTGTAGTCCACTCCAAAGTATTTGCCTTCCAAGGGTTTTGCTCAGCTTTCTTACCAGTCCAGATCGATGCGAAGAAGTTCCATAAGAACGCCACTTGACCTAAGCCAGAGATAATTGCTGCCCATGTAATTAATAAGTTAACAGATACCCACTTCTCCATAAAAGGGAAAGCAGTAAATGCATAGTAACGACGTGGAACACCATCAATACCCATAAAGTGCATTGGGAAGAATACCAAGTAAGCCCCGATAAACGTCAACCAGAAGTGTAGGTAACCCAATTTGGTATCCATCATTCTGCCGAACATCTTAGGGTACCAGTGGTACACACCACACAACATACCAAAGATAGATGCAGATCCCATTACCAAGTGGAAGTGAGCAACCACAAAGTACGTATCGTGTAAGTTAATATCTAATGCACCGTTACCTAAGTACAATCCAGTAAGACCACCAGATACGAAGAAGGAAACCATACCAATCGCAAACATCATTGCAGGTGTAAAACGAATATTACCTCTCCAAAGGGTAGCGATATAGTTAAATGCTTTTACAGCAGAAGGAACCGCAATAATTAAAGTCGTGATCATAAACACACCGCCTAAGAACGGGTTCATACCCGTCACAAACATGTGGTGACCCCAAACAATAAAGGACAATACCGTAATACCTACTAAGGAGTACACCATCGCGTGGTAACCAAAGATTGGCTTACGAGAGTTGGTAGAGATAACTTCCGAAGTCAAGCCTAATGCAGGCATTACAACGATATATACCTCAGGGTGTCCTAAGAACCAGAATAAGTGTTGGAACAAAATTGGTGAACCACCTTCATTCGGTAAGATTTGACCTTGAACAACCAAGTCAGAAAGGTAAAATGAAGTCCCAACTGAACGGTCAAAGAATAACAATACAACCGCAGATACAAGAACTGGGAAGGATAATAGACCTACAATTGCTGTAAGGAAGAAAGACCATACTGTTAATGGCATTCTCCAAAGATCCATACCCTTAGTACGCATATTCAAAATAGTACTGATGTAGTTAACACCACCTAATACCTGTGAGATAATAAATAGGGTCATACTAATCAACCAAAGGGTCATACCTAAACCAGAACCCGCAATCGCAGTAGGTACGGCAGACAAGGGCGGGTAGATTGTCCAACCCGCTGATGCAGGACCACTTTCCACAAAGAAAGAACCCAACATGATCACACAAGCTACGAAGAAGAACCAGTAAGATAACATGTTCATCAACGGAGATGCCATATCACGTGCACCAATCTGATAAGGGATTAATAAGTTACTAAAGGTACCTGATAGCCCCGCGGTTAACACGAAGAATACCATCATGGTACCATGTATGGTAACCAAGGATAGGAAAAAGTCGGGTTTTATACGTCCTCCTTCTGCCCATTTACCTAAGAAAATTTCTAAAATAGGGAAATCTTTGTCCGGCCAAGCAAGTTGGATTCGGAATAAGATAGAAAGCAACATAGCGAAGACTGCCATCACAATACCTGTGATTAAAAATTGCTTCGCAATCATCTTATGATCTTGACTAAATATGTATTTAGTTAAGAAGGTCTCATGATGATGTTCATGTGAATCATGATGCGCTGCGCCGTGCGATATAACTGTACTTGAC
>JASLCA010000168.1 GCA_030146225.1 Sphingobacterium sp.
TGGTAATCGCTGATCCCTATACCCCTTATACTGCGCTAGAGCTAGCAGCGATTAGCAAGTATATTCAAAATGGGGGCAACCTATTGGTTGCCAGTGAGCCTGGGAAGGAATCTTTGGTAAATCCGCTTCTTGTAGATTTGCCCGCCCGCTTTGAATCTTTTCAAGTATATAATCAGACGAAAGGTCTGAATGCTTCGGTCGTACTTGGTCAGGTAAGTCCAACGGCCTTGAAATTGGGGGTGCCTATAAGCAATGCTAAAGTAGTCTCGCTACCGTCGGCTTCCGCTATACAGCTGGATAAGGATTTAAAAGGCTTCACTGTTGCGCCCTTGTTGCTAAGCGATCGTATGGCTTGGGCGGGGAAAGTAGCTGTGGACACAGCTTATACTGCCGCTGCAAAAAGGGGGCCTTTTGTTCTTTCAAGCAGCTTGACCCGTAAAATTAAGAATAAAGAACAGCGTATTGCTTTAGTGGCTGATGCGGACTTTATGAGCAATTCGGAGTCTTCAAGGTTTAATGTGCGAACTGTTAATACGGAGTTTACAACAATGCTTTTTAAATGGTTTGCCAATGGAGAGTTTCCGGTCGATACGCAAAGACCAGCCTCTATAGATAATAAAATAATGGTTGATGCGGGGGCCTTAAAAGCGATAAAGTATACCTGGACTGGAATATTACCTGTGTTAATTGGCTTAGCGGGTGGATTTTTATTAATAAGAAGAAAAAGAAAATAAGAAAATGAGTAATACTATAGCAACGATAAAATCGCTTTCTCACAAGTATTCTAAAGATTGGGCGATAAAGGATATAAATTTTGAGGTAACAGAAAAAGGAATCTTAGGCCTTTTGGGTTCGAATGGGGCAGGAAAGTCGACCACCATGAATATTCTTTGTGGTGTAATAAATCAAAGCGAAGGAGAGGTACATATTGATGGTATTAATATTCGTCAGCATCCGGTGGAAGCTAAGCGTATTATTGGTTTTCTACCGCAGAAAGCACCATTACATATGGAGTTGACGGTGGATGAGTACTTAACTTATTGTGCTTTTTTGCGGGATATTCCCAAGGATAAGATTGCTGAAGCATTGGAGATTGCTAAGAATAAGTGCGGGATTGCTCATTTTAGTAATCGCTTGCTAAGTAATCTTTCGGGTGGATATCAACAGCGTGTGGGCATTGCGCAAGCCATTATTCATAACCCAAAATTGGTTGTGCTGGATGAGCCTACTAATGGTCTAGATCCCAACCAAATCTTGGAAGTCCGCAAATTGATTAAGGAGATTGGAGAGGAGCGCTCTGTTATTCTTTCTACCCATATTCTTTCCGAAGTACAGGCTACCTGTGATCGGATTATTATGATTGAGCATGGAGAGGTGGTCTTTGCGGATAGCATGCAGGCTTTTAACAATTATATTGAGCCTAATTCTTTGGTTATTATTATGGAGAATCCCCCAGCTGTAGCTGCCCTGGAAAGCCTAGATTATATTGATGCCGTGGAACCCATGCGCGACAATCAGTATCGCTTGACCTTTCAAGAGGGAGAGCAGGTAACCCAGCGATTGATCCAATTGAGTATGGAGAAAGGTTGGGAACTTACGGAGATCTACTTGGAGAAGAGTTCATTGGATGGTGTATTTGCGCAGTTGTCCGCAAATTCTAAAGGAAAAAAATAGTATGCAGAAGATTCTTAAAATAGCGCGTCTTGAGCTTAGTGTATTGTTTTATTCTCCGATTGCTTGGATAATATTGGCTATTATCTTTTTGCAAGCGGGCTTGAATTACACCGATACATTGTATACCCAAGAGACGCAACAACAATTGGAAAGGCCCTTGACCGTGGTCACTCGGGTACTTTTTGCAGGGGATAAAGGGATGTTGTCTGCTTTAATCGAATACTTGTATCTCTATATCCCTCTTCTTACCATGGGGATTTTCAGTAGAGAGTACAACAATGGCTCTATTAAGCTATTGCAGTCTTCTCCCGTTACTCCTTGGCAGATTGTGTTAGGGAAGTATTTATCCATCGTTTTTTACGTTGCAATCGTACTGTTGCTGCTAAGCATCTTTATTGTTTCGGCCTTTATTTCGGTAGAAAATATGGATTGGAAGTTTGTTTGCTGCGGTCTGTTTGCCTTGTTCTTATTGATGTGTAGTTATGCTGCTATTGGACTTTTTATGTCTAGTCTTACTTCTTATCAGATCGTAGCGGCAATTAGTACGCTGGCTTTATTGGCCTTGCTTAATTATGCACCGGTGCTGGGGGAGGGGTATGATGGCCTTCGTGAAATTACGCATTGGCTATCGATTGGTGGACGCGCTGAGGAGATTGTGAATGGTCTATTGACTAGCAGAGAGCTTATTTATTTTGGGTTAATTATTAGTTTCTTTCTAAGCTTGACCGTATTGCGG
Organism: Sphingobacterium sp.; assembly: GCA_030146225.1. Taxonomy (GTDB): domain Bacteria; phylum Bacteroidota; class Bacteroidia; order Sphingobacteriales; family Sphingobacteriaceae; genus Sphingobacterium. The sequence goes on from JASLCA010000168.1 coordinate 2,411, forward strand.
ATGGTGCAAGAGCGTTCTGGGCTTAGCCTTCAGAAAAGATGTTTTCAGTATTTGGGTCTTGTTGTCAGCATGCTGGGGATAGGCTATATCAGTTCTTTACCGAGTTTAATGGGCTATTACGATACGACGCAGGTTAAGGATCGTACCTTATCTGCCAAAGGACAGGAGATTGCAGCTCGGATTACGGATCCAATTAAGCTGATTAGCTTTGTCAATGTGTTGGATTTTAATGCTGCTTATGGTGCTCCTAAGAATAGGATGACGGATATAAATAGGTTTGCTGGCTACCAACGGTTTTTGCCACAGCTGAAGATGGAGTATATTGCTTACTACGACTCGGTGCCTAATCTGCAATTGGATTCCAATGAAACGATGCTTAGTAAGGCTCAAAAATCTGCGGATGCTTTAGGATTTAACTTTAAAAAATTACTGACGCCAGTAGAAATGAAGCAGTATCCAGCGCTTGCCGTTGAACGGAATTCTTTTGTACGCTATATAGAATATCAGGGTAAGTCTACGCCGCTACGTATGTACAATGACTTGTGGCAGTATCCTACAGAGACTGAAATATCTGCAGCCTTGTTACGCTTGCTGGATGGCCCTGCTCGAGTAGCTGTATTGACCGGACATGGTGAACGGGATATAGTAAGGGATATGGATGTAGACTATAGCTTGTTGTTAAACGGTCCTTCTTTGCGCGCTTCTGTTATCAATCAGGGGTTTTCGGTGGACAAGCTGGAGATCGATGCGCTTGCGGACTTTGATGGTGTCTGTCTGCTAATCGCCGACCCTAAAGAAGCCTATAGTGCTACAGAATTAACGGCGATTTTTAATTATATTGATAAGGGTGGAAATGTGTTTTTATTAGCGGATCTCAACAGTGCTACACACCTTCAACCTATTGCAGAAAAGCTAGGCCTGCAGTTTATGGCAGGAACACTGCTTCAGGAAAGTGATAATTTTGAATTGGATTTGTTGCGCTTACACTTAACACCACAAGCTCGTGATAAGGGGTATGGCTTTTATGATGGTGCTTTGGTCGTTATGAATAAGGCTGTGGGTATTAGGCAACTGGAGGATAATCAGGGCTTCAGCAGTACCGTAATTGTAGGTACAGATGAGTCGAATACTTGGATCAAGACATCGGCCTTTGACCTAGCTACTGAAAAGGTTGTTTTTGATCCGCTAAAAGATACATATAGCGCTGTGCCTACTGCTATACAGTTGGAAAGAAAGCAGCAGGCCGCTCTACAGAAGGTCTTTGTCATGGGCGATGCCGATTTTATAAGTAATTCGGAGCTGACAAGGTTTAATATCAGTAGCATTAATACTTCTTTAGCTACCCGTATCTTTAAATGGTTTAGTGATGGGAAATATCCTGTTAGTGGAAAAAAAGAAAAGGCTATAGACTTGGTTATTAAAGTGGATCGTGCAAACATCAATCTACAGAAAATAATACTGCTTTTCCTTATTCCAGCAGGTATTGCTGGTACAGCAATGTTTGTCTTAAGAAGACGAAAAAGAAATTAAACATAAGAAAAAGCGAAGT
>JASLCA010000296.1 GCA_030146225.1 Sphingobacterium sp.
CAAACTTTGTCGGATTCCGTAAAAAAATCATTTTTTTGGAGTTTTTCTTCCTGAAAGTACGCGCCAATCATACTCAATTCTTGATCCGTTAGTTTTCCGAAATATTCTTGAATATGTTCATTAAAATCTTTTAGCATATAAATTTATAGATAGGTAATCTACTGAAAAAGCCTTAGAATGCACTTTCTTTAATCAATTGAATTTCAGCTGCCTGAAAACAATCAGCAAGCTGCGCTTAACTATTGGTCATAACCTGATAGCTGGGGTCCTCGATAATATTAACTTCAACCACGGCTTCTGCATTTTTGAGCAATTGCCGACAGTCTGGGCTAAGATGTCTTAAATTGACTCTTTTACCAAGGGCATGGTATTTTGCTGTAAGCTTGTTTAATGCATCAATCGCCGACATATCCACAACTTTACTCGCCTTAAAGTCAATAATAATAACTTCAGGATCGCTGGCTATATCAAAGCTTTCGGCAAATAGGCTTGTTGAACCAAAAAATAGCGGCCCATAGATCTCATAATTTTTCACGTCATTTTCGTCCCTAAATGATTTTACCCGTATACGCTTTGCACTCTCCCAGGCAAATACCAAAGCGGAGATTATCACCCCGACCAATACTGCTAATGCTAAGTTGTGCAGGACTACAGTTATGGCGGCAACCAACATGCCTATAAAGATATCATGCTTTGGCATTTTATTTATAATCCGAATACTTACCCATTGAAAGGTACCGATGGCTACCATCATCATCACGCCAACCAAGGCAGCCATAGGTATTTGTTCAATAATTGGACCTGCAACTAGGATGACAAAAAGGATGGTTAATGCACCTACGATAGCTGAGATTCTAGTTCGTGCTCCTGCATTTATATTGACTAGGGTTTGGGCAACCATTGCGCAACCACCCATTCCGCCAAAAAGCCCATTGGTAATATTGGCTATACCCTGAGCAGCGGCCTCTCGATTTGACTTTCCTTTGCTATTGGTGATTTCATCGACCATGTTTAGGGTTAATAGACTTTCGATCAATCCTACAGCGGCCATCACCAAGGAATAAGGGAAAATTATCTTTAAGGTATCCAAGTTAAAAGGTACTAGGGGGAGCTTGAAGGTTGGCAAGGAGCCGCTAACGGCAGCTATATTAATCACCTTCTTGGTGTCTATATTGAAAAGGTAAACTACGCCAAAGAGTACAATAATGGCGACCAAGGAGCTTGGAACCGCTTTGCTGAATTTCGGAAGGATAAATACGATGGCAATGGTCAACAGGGTTAAGCCTAGCATAGTCCAGAGCGCATCTCCTTGTAGCCAGCTTTCTTGCCCATGCTCAACTACCTTAAACTGTGCAACCTGCGCCATAAAGATAATAATGGCCAAGCCATTTAAGAAGCCATACATAACAGGCTGGGGGATAAGCCGGACGAACTTACCGAGTTTAAAGACGCCAACAAGCACTTGCAGCAGTCCTGCTAATATAACTGCAGCAAAGAGATAGTCCACTCCATACTTGGACGCCAGTGCAATAAGGACGACTACTGTAGCGCCAGCACCTCCCGATACCATACCCGGCCTGCCCCCGAGCAAGGCAGTCACTAAACCCATTAGGAAGGCTGCATAAAGTCCCGTTAAGGGTGTCAGTCCAGCCAATAGCGCGAAAGACAAGGATTCGGGGATCATCGTCATGGCAACTGTAAGACCTGCTAGAATTTCAATTTTGTAATTAACTTTTTGCTTAAAGGCAAAAATATGGGCTAGGTTATGGAGCATATAATAGGCTGCGGGATTGTTCTGAAATACGTAATAAATAAGTGCAAGATCTAGGCTGTGTAGGCATGGCCTAATTAACAAGCCTTAGGCCGGTGAGTCCTTGTGCAGGTAGATCAACCTTAAGATTGCCTCCTTACACTTGCGGGTAGGTGGCTAGCCTTTACTTTGTAGTTTTTTTAAGGTTTTTTCAATAATCTCCATACGCTTCTGAACTTTCTCGGCAGATGCATCCAGCGTATAGCCTTCGTCAATCAATTCCTTAATAAGCAGCATTTTCTTAATGTTCTCATAATTATAGCGACGGTTCTTACCTTCTTCTTCAGTAAGACTAAAGATGATACCCTTTTCCTCCCAATAGCGGATTTGACGGGTAGGGATGCCTGTTATCTGAGCAACTTCCCCAATGCCAACTACTAATTTATCTAGAAATTCAAAGTCAAATAATAAATCTTTCTTTTCCTTAGCCTCGCTCATTTTGTAAGTTATTTACATTTAATGTTGCAAATATAAAATATTAGCTGTTAATTTACAATTGTAAGTTATTTACAATTAATGTATGTTTTAAACAAATAATGACATGGAACGACAAATTATAGTGCTGCTTGCTATTATGCTTACTGCCAACTCTGGGAAGGGGCAAGTAGCGATGCCTGCGGATGCTGAGTCTTATCGGGTTGCATTTGAAGAGCTGCATCCTATTCCGGCTGAGTATGAGTTGAGCTCGGTAACGAGCGTTGAGCTGGATAAGAAGCCCGCCTATTTATTTAGATATGTTACTGCTGTGAATCAAAATCCTTTGGGGGAGCATTTATCCTTTATAATGGATGTTGAAAGCAAAAAGGTCCTAGGCTTTATGCATGCTGCGCGGAAGTACGCACAGACCGAAATGTTATCAGCGGCCGAAAGCCAACAGATTGCTATGGATTTCTTAAGGAGAGTGGACCCGCTATTAGCTGGTTCTCTTAATAAGCTATGGATAGCACAGCATGATGAAACCCTTGTCTTGGCCACGGAAAAGTCTTTGGTTATTTCAGGCATGAAATACAAATGCTACCGCCCTGAAACAGATGATTATAGTTGGGTCATCGTAGGCTTTGATGGTAGTGTTTTAAGCTTCGAACGCGATATAAGGTGGGATATGCAAGCGCAAGCACGACTAACTGAAAAATGGCTTTACGATAATTGGCTACTAGAAAATGGCTTTACAAATCTTTTTTAGCTATTCCTTGCTGTGCCGCAAGAGGGGAGGCTATTAAGATAAGGCTACTACTTTTTAAAAAATTAGAAAATGATAAATCAAAAGCTAGAAATCAAAGCCCATAGTGCAATCTTAATGATTGAGACGCAGAATGAATGGATGCATCCTGAGGGCAAGTTGAATCAGTCTTTAGTAAAAGACAAAGAAATGCTGCAACGCTCTATTACTAATATTGAAAAAGTGGTGGATTTTGCAAGAGCGAATGGAATCCCCTTGCTGCATATAGGCCTTAGGTTTCAACCTAACTATCCGGAATTAGCGCATGGTCAGTGCGGGCTACGCAAGGCTATCCCACAGGCTGGGACTTTTCAGATCAATAGTTTTGGAGCTGAATTTTAT
>JASLCA010000307.1 GCA_030146225.1 Sphingobacterium sp.
AGATAATTATAGCAATCAAGCATCGGATCATTACCCCTACCTAATACATTTTAATCGCTAACAAAAAAAAACACGCTTGGTCTACCAAGCGTGTTTTTATGTTTAGCAAGTCCTGCTAAGGGCTTACTGATTATATTGTTTTTCAACCATTTTAAAATACCTGGATGCTTTCGCATTTCCACTCAGCATCTTAAAACTATTTCTGTACTTATTAAAATCTCTTTCTTGGTATAACTGATAAAACACAAAGAAAGCAGCTACTTTATCTTCAGCATAGGCCTTTACCAGCTTATCAAAATCAAGCTTATACAGGGAATCCGTAAACACCTTATTCTTTAGCGAGTCTGCACGCAGGAAATTATCTCTAGATGACAGCATATTATCCTGATCTACAGATCGGTAATAAGCAAGATTCAATTGATCCACTAAGGTATCCTTACGTGCAAAAAAGACATTGTAATTATCCCAAAATTTCTCAGCAGTAGCACAGGATGCACAATCAGCCGTATTTACATTCACTTTCACAATCGTATTTAGTTCAATATCTTCGGCAGTCAACAGGCTGTCCATAGCAAAAACATAGCGATTGCTGAGCGCAGGGTCTACATAAAAAGCCTTACTTAACACATAATTATCCCCTTGCTCCTTATCAAAGGATTTATCTCGATATATCTGATGCGGCACAAAGGTACGCGGCCAATAAATCGCCAGCAAATACATATCCTCTTGTAGATTGGGTAAGACCAAACTATCCTTACTGGCAATAATTGTGTCCAGCAGTTCTTTTCCATCCATATAATGCAAGACGCGGACTCCAATGGAGTCAATATCAAGATTTTCTACTGCAAGCGTAGTCGATTGCACAGGAGCCTTCCTGTCAACACAAGCGTTAACTAAGAAAAGTAGAAAAAAGCATAAGCATATATTTCGCATCGTATTATTTTATAAGAGGCTGGTTAAAGGCATGAGAAAGAATTCTCATGCCTAACTAAACAAACAATTTACTTGAGATTATCGTAAAAAGCTTTTACTATAGGATTTCCCTTACGATCATAAGCTTCAAAATCCATCTTAACATTTGAACCAGTTCGAGTTACATTTGTACAGACTAAATAATGAAAATTGTAAGAATTGATAAAATTATTCATATTGCCCACATTGCTTACGTAACCCGAGACCTGTGGTAAAAAGCTCATCGCATTATTAGCCACCACAGGAGCAGCGTCCATGGTCGTCGCCAAGTAAGGAAATCTCACATTTACGTAATTGGTAGGCTTAAATCCTCCAGCACCAATATTTCTACTCAGCGCAAAGATAAATCCGTTGCGCATATTCTGCACATTGGCTGTAGGAACACTAGTAAAAACAGAATTAATGGTTTTATTCTTATTGGGATTATTGACATACTCAAACTTAAAAGTAGATGCCACCGACTCGACATTGACTCTGAAATCAGCAGAAGTCATATCAAAATATTTGGTATCGTCAGCCCACTTCCATTCCAGCGGTCTTTTAAACATTTTGAAGATCACTCCTCCCTCTGGTTTATAAACCCCACCACTACGGTAGCCTCGAATTGCAATCGTATCAGCTGAGGCACTTACCAGGTTGTAAATGTGATCGGTAATATCAGAGCCACGCACCCCAATCCTATACAAAGAAGACATAATAGAGCCCGTTGTAAAGATAAGTTGCGGAGAGCCTGTACCATTTGCAATCCGAAAGAAGGTTTCTGTCTCCTCCGTTTCACCATAGACGGTCTTTACATGCACAAGATTTTTAGCGGTATCAAACTTCATAATAACAGGCGTAAAAACTTCAGAATTAAGATCAGTCTTCACCATCATCACCCAGCCATTTTCTGCAGAAGCCAGTTTACTTCGCAGGTCACTAGCAACTTCATTAAGTCGTTCTGGATTATCTTCAAAAAAAGCATTAGAGATGTTATCCTTCTCACAGCCGACAAACACTACACCGACAAGGTATAGCATAAATAACTTAATTATATTTTTCATAAAAATACTTTTATGTGTTTAATAATTCACTTTATACACTACAGAATCCAACATCACATTAAGCTTATGCAAGTCGACCCCCATATCCAAGTACATCTGATGAACCATTTTATACTTTGTTTCTAAAGGTAGACTCGCACTAGTCTTACGTTCTGCTATATGCTGCGCTTCATTCAGCCTTAACATATACTCCACCGTAGTTGCAAAATCCTCCTCCGGCGCATACCCACCATAGCCTGTCCAAAAGCCATCTCGACGAGCTTGCGGATTAGTGACCGAAGCATAACCAGGAATACCGTAATACTTACCCTGGGATACGCGATCAAAAAGATACCCCCTACCATATTTATGATCTATCTGATGCGCATGCTCATGGTATAGCGTTACAATATGATCCCATAACCATGATTTTGAAGTAGTAAACCTATTTACGCCCCCCATACCTAAGCGATAATACTGCGCATTCATACCAGCCCCAGCAGCAGTAGCTGTAGTCGTTGGATCATTGAAATGCACAAAACCACCTGCAAGGATAAACTCAATAGGAGTTTCCTTTTCAAAAAACTTTGGAAAATTTTCTTTCAGAGGCTTTA
>JASLCA010000175.1 GCA_030146225.1 Sphingobacterium sp.
CTTGGCCCTGTTAAATCCTATATTTGTGAAGGCAAATCTAAATAATGAACTTGTCTACTGTGCCATTCTGGCCTCAACCTGCTTCCAGTTGACTGCTTCCCAAAAGCTTTTTACATAATCAGCTCTTTTATTTTGGTATTTCAAGTAATAGGCATGCTCCCAAACATCTAAGCCTAATAAGGGCATTCCTTTAAGACTGGAGACATCCATTAATGGGTTGTCTTGATTTGGCGTACCACCTACCTTTAATTTACCTTGATCAATTACCAACCAAGCCCAGCCAGAACCAAATTGACCTGTAGCAGCTTGTGCAAACTGTGCTTTAAAAGCCTCTAATGATCCGAAGTCTTTATTGATGGCTGCTAATAACAAGCCCTTAGGCGCATTCTCTTTGGTTGGAGTCTGTAACAAAGTCCAGAAAAGCTCATGATTATAAGCCCCGCCTGCATTATTACGCAACTTGCCTGAGTATTTAGAGATGTTAGCAAATAGCTCTTTAGCTGTCGTAACCTGCACAGCTTCTTCTACTAATGCCTCATTGGCATTCTTTACATAAGCTGCATAATGACGTTCATGGTGTATATGCATAGTCTCTGCATCAATTACAGGCTCTATAGCATTGTAAGCATAGGATAGCTTCGCAAAATCAAACTTAAAAGCTTCGTTGCCTGTTGCAAATCCAAGACCCATCGCATTGGCTGTGCTTGCAACACATAGCCCTGCAGCCAATCCAAGGCTGTTTTTTACGAATGTTCTTCTACTTGATTTAATCATGGTTATTATATTTTTTAATGATAATATCTTCTTGTTGTAATGATTCCAAAATTATAGAATAACTCTTAGCTATTAAAATTAAGAATCCTGAACCAATAATCCCTATTCTTTTTGTTGTTTTCCGTTAAAATAGAGCTCAATATGAAAGAGAGATGATAATTGACCGCATAATTATTCTAGCGAATAAGTATAATCTGAAATAGGTTTCGTAAAACATACCTATACAGACTTTTTATACAATTCTAAAAATAAATATTTATTCCGCGTAAGTAGTTTCCTAAATACGCGTGTCTTTAAGGGTATAAGGATATATTTATGATAACACAAACTGAACAAGAATCAGTCTATAAAAACTTAGATCAGTTACCCACCATGGCCCTGCTCGAAGGAATTAATAGCCTTGATCAAACAATCGCCATCGCTGTAAAACAAGTCCTACCTGCTATTGCAGCCCTCAGCCAGCAGATGCTAGAACAGCTACGAGGCGGTGGAAGGGTGTTCTATATTGGGGCGGGCACAAGCGGAAGATTAGGCGTTTTAGATGCTTCGGAATGTCCGCCGACTTTTGGGGTAGCCCCCACCCTTATACAAGGCATTATTGCGGGGGGTGACACCGCACTTCGACGGGCCGTTGAGCATGCGGAAGATCAGGCAGAAATGGCTTGGCAAAGTTTAGCCCAGCAGGGAATTAATAGTCAAGACATTTTGATTGGTCTATCTGCTTCGGGCAGCACAACGTATGTACTTGGAGCCTTAAAAGAAGCCCGACGCTTGGGAATTCCAACAGGCTGTATCGTCTGTAATCCCAACACTCCTATTGCTGCAGCATGCGATTATCCAATTGCCGTCTTAACTGGACCTGAATTTCTTACAGGATCTACACGCATGAAAGCCGGCTCCGCACAAAAGATGGTGCTAAACATGCTGAGCACTACGGTAATGATACAACTAGGAAAAATTCAAGGCAACAAAATGGTAGATATGCGCATCAGCAATGCCAAATTGAAACAAAGAGCTATCCGGATCCTGATGGACGAAACCGGATGCGCCATGCAAAAGGCACAACAAGCGATAGAAAAACATCAAAGCATTAGATTAGCTTTGCAAGCTTTAAGTAGGTAAACACGGCTGTAAGAGATAAGCTATGCAAATACATAACCAAGATATACAACAGCTCTTTCAGGCAATAGCCCAGGGGAATAAAACGGCTTTTGCGCGCTGTCATCAGGAATATTTCCTGCGGCTCAAGCAATATGCTTTTAACATACTCAAATCCGAAGAACAAGCCGAAGAGGCTACATCGGATGTTTTTGTTCTGCTATGGACGCGCCGTGAAAAGCTGAACCTTATTACTCATCCACAACTATATCTGTTTAAGATGATAAAAAACAACTGCTTAAACAGGTTACGCCAAAGCAAAAACAGTCCACAGTATAGTCCATTTCTGGAGGAGGAGCCTGCTACTATGGCGGAAGGCCCAGCTCAAATCCTAGAAAACAAGGAACTATTCAACTTGCTACAAGCCGCCGTGGAGTCTTTACCAGAGCAACGTCGCCTAATCTTTAAATTGATTAAGGAAGAAGACCTGAAACATAAAGAGGTGGCAGCTTTGCTAGATCTCTCCGTCAGAACCGTGGAGAATCAACTCTATAAAGCAGTCAGGCAATTAGCAGGCCATATTGAGGCTTATCTGGATAAAAACCCTACACAGCGTAATGCCGGTCAACGTTTACTTATGCTATTTATTTAACCCTTACAAAAGACATTATATGCATCTCCATAAAGACGATTTTCTTCGGTTACTAAGTAAGAAAGTATCCCAAGAACTTAGCCCCCAAGAGCAAATTGATTTCGCTATATATTTACATCAACATCCAGAACAACAAGCAGTAGTGGATCAACTTATGGCTTTTATGGCACATAAGCAAAGCCCTCAAGTAGATACGCAACAACAGGCTAACCTAGAGCAGGTATGGGCTAGACTACGGGAAAAGCCTACCCCTATCCCGACGGCCAAAGTGAAGTCAATTTTCCGGACAAAATGGTCCGTACTAATTGCCGCAGCATCTATTATTTTGGTGCTGTCCTGGTACTTAAACCGCCCCAGTTTACAGGAAGCAAACTCCAGCACACTGGCTTATGAGGAAGTACAGAGTGGAAACAATAAACTTTTTGTTTCCTTAGCCGATGGTACAGCCATAACCTTAAACAAGTCGGCTAGCTTAAGCTACAATACGGATTTTGGACAGCAGCAAAGACAAATCCGTTTAGCTGGGAGCGCCTTTTTTGATGTTAGCAAAAACGAATCCATACCCTTACATATAGCGTTTAAAAACCTAGAGGTTGTTGTGAAGGGAACTTCCTTCTATATAGAACAAGACTCCCTTCAGGAAAAAACACGTCTAAGCTTGTTCCAGGGAGTCGTGGAAATTGCCTCGAAAGATGGTTTAGAGGAACCGCTTCGCATCCAACCCAATCAAGTCGTAGAATGGACAGCTAATGAAAAAAGCCCTAGGATGTTGCAGGTGCAGGAAATTTCGCTTTTCGAGAAAGAAAGCTGGAAAAATCAAACCCAAGATAGCATAGTGTTCAAAAAGCAGAAGTTTGTAGACCTAGCTAAGAAATTAACCGAGGTCTACCAGGTATCCGTAATTTTTGAAAACAAAGCTTTAGCACAAAAGCGCTTTAGCGGGGTGCTTTATAGAATGGAATTGCGGGTATTCTTGGAAAACTTAAGAGCAACCTACTCCTTTGATTATCAACTTAATGACACTACACTTATTATTCGATAATCAACTCCTATGAAGAAATTTTTAAGTGTAATGGCTTTATGCCTATGGGCGTACTGCTGTCTTTCTCAGGAAAGCTATATCCGATTAGAAAGCGGAAAGATACCATTGAAAACAATGCTGGAGCATATTCAACAACAAACTGGAATTATTATTTTCTATAGCGATGAAGTGGTTAAGGACCATATGAGCTATACCAATACCCAGGCTAAAATAGAGCTAGAGCTATTATTGCAACAGGCATTAGGAGGCTATAACCTTGCCTACAAGCATACAGCAGCAGCGGTACTGGCCATCTTCCCAGCAAATGCAGCGAACGCAGCTACAAACAAACCCGCATTTATCGGGAAAGTAAGTAATAGTTTAGGTATAGCGCTGGAATTTGCTTCTATTAAGCTCTTTGAGGAGTCAAGGCTACTTTCGATTACTAGTACAGACCTTCGGGGGAATTTTAGGTTAGCAGGAGCTTTTCGTTCAGGAAACAGGTATAACCTACAAGTATCTTCTATCGGACATGCAACCCAAATGCTAAATATTAGTTATGACCAACAGAACGATTCTTTGCATATACAATTAGTGCCTGAGCAAATTACTTTGCAGTCGATCACCGTAAAAGCTAAAAAACCTCCCTTTGAACGTATTGCGGACCGCCTAATAGTACATGTGGAAGGGTCAATATTGGAAAGCGGATTAAATACATTGGAGATTTTACAACGCTCGCCTGGCTTATGGGTTGATCCTAATGGCGGGATACGGATTCGAGGCAACCAAGGTGTGCAGGTGATGATCAATGATGTTGTCCAAAGAATGTCTGCTGAGATGTTAGCAGAATACTTGCGACAATTACCAGCGGAAAGTATTAGCAAAATTGAAATTATACCTAATCCCGCGGCAGAGTATGAAGCAGCAGGAACAGCAGGAATTATACGGATTGTACTTCGTAAAAATATGCTTGATGGTTTTCGAACAAATATCTTGGCGCGCTATACACAGCAAGGCAAAGACCCCTATTACAATACAGGAACTATTGTCGATTTTAGAAAGTCTAAATTTTATATAAGCGCTGTAGCGGCAATTACGAGAAATGATGAGTACATCCGAGCGACCAACGACGTCAGTTATGCCGATCAAACGAAATATTATAGCTATACAGATCGATACCGTAAGAATAAAGGCTATAACGGCAGAATTACAGCTGTATACGAAATCGATGAGAAACAGCATATAGGATTTCAAACTTTGCTGACAGGCAGCCGTAATGATCAGTATTTTTACACGGACAATACTCATTTCAGGCTATCAGACACCTTGTATAAGAAAACCGTTAACAACTGGCTAACTCGTCCCAAGCAGCTGAGCACAACCCTAAACTATGCGATGAAGCGGGACTCCCTAGGCTCATCCTTAAAGCTTATTGCTGATTATGTTGCTAATGTGCATCGGGAAGAAAACAAATACATTTTAACCGAACTCCAGACGCAAGAACAGGAACGTTACATTAACTACTCTCCTAGTAATACAAAAATATACAGCATGCAAGCCGATTGGGTACAGTATTATATTTCTGATTTCAATTGGTTAGCTGGCGTAAAATACATCAATACAGTACGTAATAATGAGGTGCTACGCGAGAATTGGCAAATGGATGAATGGATTAAGGATCCAAAGCTCAGCAATGAATTCAACTATAATGAGGGCCTTTTTATGGGGTATTTAGCATTGAACTATAAGCGTAACCACAGTGCCCTCAAGCTAGGTCTGCGTGCAGAGAACACCCATGTAAATGCCTATTCGATTACATCCCAAGCCCGGGTAAAGCAAAACTATTTAAATCTGTTCCCATCTATATACTTTTCTCAAAAATTACCTGAAAGCCAGCATACTTTTTTCGTGAACTATGCGAAGCGATTACGTCGACCTTCGTTTAGGGATCTAAACCCATATACCCTACAGATTGATGATTTTATATTGTTACAGGGAAATGCAGATCTCAAGCCTGAATTTGCACACCGGCTGGAATTAGGAACACAGCTAAAACAAGGAATGTCTGCCGAACTATTCTACACCTACACGCGCGACAAAATAGCCTTATTTACAGAGACTATAGACAATACCGTCTTAGCTTATCAATCTCGAAACTTTCATCATAGCGTAGATTATGGTATAAATATCTTTACGCCATGGAAGCTATTTAGCTGGTGGTCAGGACAAGCAAATGCGGTTTGGTATAAAACCAAATTTGAACTAGATTCAGAGGATCTTTCACAGGAAACCTGGGAAATTAGCCTGTCCCAACAGTTCAAGCTAATGAAACGTACTGACGCCAATATCTACTTTGGCTACACCTCAGCTCGTAAAATTGCCAATACAAAGTATGCCGAATTGTTTAATTCGTCCTTGCAAATATCCCAGCGCTTAATGCAGGACAAGGCTAAACTCACCTTACAAGTGAATGATCTCTTTAATACTTTCCGCGAAAAAGAATGGACAGTAAGACAAGGTACAACCCTAGATTTTTATCAGAAAAGACCAACCCAAACTTTTGGAATTTCCTTTACCTACAGCTTATCTAAAGGAAAAAAAATCGACGATAAGAAGATTGAACAAAGTAATTCAGAGGTACAAAAAAGGGCAAATTAAACGCTTGTTTTTCAAGTAACAGCACCGCTATATTTCCCAAAATAATACAGCGGTGCTGTATTGTTTTTTAAGGCTTTCACCACATTAAAATCAGATTTTTCAGCTGCCTATAATAGGCTTGTCTATAATCCTAAATATAAAAGAGCCAACAAATATTTAAAGTTAAAATACTGCTTTGCAAGTAGATATATTTGCAATTGTAGTATTTTTTTGTTATCTTAGAGATTTGGAGGAAATCCGAACGCTTTTACAAAGAAGTGTTTAATCTAATTATATAATAGCATTAAGCCTATTAATTTTCCTTTCCACAGGGCTATATGAGCCCGTCTTTTTTAGTTTATTCTCAACTATTAATTTAAGGATATACTCGTCATTATATGCTCCTTTGGAGCATACCATGAATCAATGTTAAGATTCGAATAACTGTACATTAAACGCCTGTAGTTATACTATATGGCTTGAAATAATATATTTTATGACATCATTAAAAATTGGAATTATTGGAGCTGGTCCGAGTGGATTGGCTATGTTAAGAGCGTTTGAATCGGAACAGAAAAAAGGAAATCCGGTTCCGGAAATCAAATGTTATGAGAAACAGGACAATTGGGGTGGTATGTGGAACTATACTTGGCGTACAGGTGTAGGGAAATATGGGGAGCCACTACATGGTAGTATGTATAAATACCTGTGGTCCAACGGTCCAAAAGAGTGTTTAGAGTTTTCAGATTATACCTTTAGTGAGCATTTTGGGCAGACTATATCTTCCTACCCTCCTAGAGAGGTACTGTTTGATTATATTCAAGGTAGAATTAAACAAAGTAATGCCCGGGATTTTATCCAGTTTAATACCGTAGCACGATGGGTAGATTATTTACCTGAAACAAAGCAATTCCGCGTTGTATTTGACAATTTAGCCAAGAATGAAACCTTTGAGGAGTTATTTGATTACTTAATCGTGGCTACAGGTCACTTCTCCACGCCAAATATGCCTTTCTTTAAAGGGATTGACAATTTCCCAGGTGCTGTAATGCACGCCCATGACTTTCGCGGTGCAGACCAGTTTAAGGATCAACGCGTATTACTCGTGGGAAGCAGTTATTCAGCTGAAGATATCGGGGTACAGTGTTTTAAGCATGGAAGCCGTAATATTACCATCTCCTACCGTTCAAATCCTATTGGGATGAAATGGCCGGATGGGATTAAGGAAAAACCATTGCTAACACATTTTGAAGATAATGTAGCCTTCTTTAAAGATGGAACTAGTGAAGCCTACGATGCGGTAATACTATGTACGGGCTATCAGCATAAGTTCCCTTTCTTACCAGATAATTTACGTTTGAAGACAAAAAACTGCCTGTATCCAGACGGTCTCTATAAAGGTATCGTTTCTCAAGAGAATGATAAATTGTTGTTTTTAGGTATGCAAGATCAGTACTATACCTTTAACATGTTTGACACACAAGCTTGGTTTGCACGCGACTATATGTTGAATCGTATTCAACTACCTAGTCAAGATGAGAGAAGTCAAGATATCGCAAAATGGATAGCCGCAGAGGCTACCACCGAAACGGGCGATGAACATATTGACTTCCAAACCAGCTATATTAAGGATCTTATAAGCTATACGGACTATCCAGCCTTTAATTTGGATAAGGTTGCAGCTATGTTTAAAAGCTGGTTAAAAGATAAGGAAACAAATATCCTATCCTACCGGGATAAAGTGTATACCTCAGTAATGGATAACACCAAAGCAGAGAA
>JASLCA010000002.1 GCA_030146225.1 Sphingobacterium sp.
TGCGATTAAGCATAGGCCTGATCTAATCTTATGCGATATTATGATGCCTGAGCTCGATGGCTATGGCGTGCTTTATATGTTAAGTAAGAATGATGCAACTGCAGATATTCCATTTATCTTTCTCACGGCCAAGACCGAACGTTCTGACTTACGTAAGGCTATGGAGATGGGTGCTGATGATTACTTGACCAAGCCCTTCGATGATGTGGAGCTTCTAAATGCTATTGAAAGTCGATTGCGCAAGCGTACAAAATTGACCCAAAAGGTAGAGTCTGCAAGTGTAAATAGGTTGTCTGATGAAGAACAGGCCTTTTTATTAGAGAATTTAATAAAAGATGCACGTGTAAAAACTTTTAAGAAGAAGCAGGCGATCTATGAGTCTGGAGACTCTCCGGTATTTATTTATTTTTTAATCAAAGGTAAGGTGCGTTCCTTCCTTTTCTATCAAGATGGACGTGAGTTGTCTACCAATATCTATGTGGACAATAGCTTCTTTGGCTATGAAGCAGTCTTGCTTAATGAAAAGTACAGTGACAATGTCACGGCTTTAGAAGACTGCGAAGTTGCGCTCGTACCCAAGGAGAAGTTTTTCGAATTGCTTTACGGCAAGCCAGTTATCGTACGTAGATTTATACAGTTGCTTTCTGGGAATATTCGAGACAAAGAAGATCAAATGCTGGGCTTTGCCTATGATACTGTACGTAAGCGTGTGGCCAATGCCTTGGTGAATATTGCTGAGAAGAGTATTGCAAGTCCAGATATTGATGAAGCCTTGATCCGAATCTCTAGAGATGATCTGGCAGCTTTGGCGGGTACCGCAAATGAGACTATCAGCAGGATGTTAGCAGACTTTAAGGAGGAGCGCCTGATTACTAAAGAGGGGAATGCAATTCGGATTGCCTCAATACAGCGATTGAAGTCCATTAAATTTTAGGTATCCCCCCAGGATACTAGTGACATATATCATTTTATTTATTGATTGCTTTCACGCAAAATTCTTTAGGTCTAGCCTATTTTTGTGCTAAACAGTAAGGGACGCATGCTCATGAAAGTGGTAGCCTATAATATAAAAGATTATGAGAGAGAACTATTGGCTATCGCAAATAGTAAGGTACACGATTTAACGCTTATATCTAATGCGTTAAACCGTAATACCATTCATTATGCTTTCGGCAAAGAGGTGGTGGTTATATCTGAAGAGGATATCCTAGACAAACTTCTGATTGATCAATTGTACCAGCAAGGTATTCGTAAGATTATCACCCGCTCCATGACGACAGATCATATCGATCTGCTAAAGGCCCATTCCCTAAATATACAAGTAGCCAATACCCCACATTTGGACCAAAGTCCAAGGGGCATCGCCGAACAGACGATCCGCAACCTAAATCTTTGGGGTAGTGGGAAGTGTGTTGGCGCCGCTTGCTGCTGTGTAAATAACTGTAATCAAATTAACAAGTCTAAACACAAAGCTGATGAAGGTAAGTAATGAGTTGATCGCCAAGTATAATGTTGCAGCGCCTCGTTATACAAGTTATCCAACCGTTCCTTTTTGGGACAATGAGGGGTTTGTTGTCGCAGACTGGATCGAACGGTTAAAGATTACCTATCAGGCAAACAAGGATAATGGGATTAGTTTGTATGTACACTTACCCTTCTGTGAAAGCTTATGTACCTACTGTGGCTGCAATACCCGGATTACTAAAAATCATCAAGTTGAAATTCCTTATATAGCGCGCTTACTCCAAGAATGGCAGATGTACAAGGATGCCTTGGCTGAGGAAATCGTAGTAAGTGAATTGCATTTTGGAGGCGGAACACCTACTTTCTTTGATGCTGAAAATTTAAAAACATTGGTTACTGGTCTTTTGGATGGCGTGCGGGTAACCGCTAATGCTTCCTTTTCTTTTGAGGCTCATCCTGCAAATACAAGTAAAGCACACTTACAAGTGCTGTATGATTTGGGCTTTAGGCGCTTAAGTCTAGGTATTCAAGACTTTGATCCGCATGTGCAGTATATTATTAATCGTAGCCAATCGGTAGAAGATGTGCAGCGTGTTATGGATGAGGCCAGAGCTATTGGTTATACCTCTATAAACTTTGATTTAATCTATGGACTGCCTATGCAGACACCGGAGACCGTTAGGGAAACTATTGCCTTGTCTATGGCCATGTCACCGGATCGCATCTCCTTTTATAGTTATGCTCATGTGCCATGGATTAAGCCTGGGCAAAGGCGTTTTACGGATCATGACCTGCCAGTAGGAGAAGCGAAATTATTTCTTTACACCCTAGGCAAACAAATGATAGAGGCGGCGGGTTATAAGGATGTGGGCATGGATCATTTTGCGAAGAAGGACGATGAGTTATTCTTGGCCGCTAAGAATGGAACCTTGCATCGGAACTTTATGGGCTATGCAGATCGTTATACCCCAGTGCTTATTGGCTTAGGTGTTTCCTCAATTAGTGATGCTTGGACAGCATTTGCACAAAATGTGAAAACGGTTGAAAAATATTATGAACTATTAGATCAAGGTCAATTTCCCTTGTTTAAAGGACATCTCTTAAGTGCTGAAGATTTATTATTAAGGCGCTATATCCTGGACATGATGTGTAAAGGCGAGGTTGTCTTGGATGCAGATTTTGAGGGGCATGCAGGTATCCTTGTAGGCTTAAAGGCTAAAGCGGAAGATGGTCTAATTACTATAGATGGAAACAAAATAATTGTTACTAGTTTAGGGAAATCATTTCTAAGAAATATATGCATGGTCTTTGACTTAAGATTGCAGGAGCGTCAAGAGCAAGCGCAATTGTTTAGTCAGGCGATTTAGTCAATTAGATACATGAATGAAACTGTAGATACTGTTGTTGAAAAGGGGTGCTTCCATTGTGGTGATGTAGTAGATGAGGCACCCTATTTTTTTAATGGACATACTTTTTGTTGTTTAGGCTGCCAGACTGTTTATCAGGTCTTGCAGGAGAGCAACATGCATAGCTATTATAAATATAATACCCATCCAGGCCGTTCCCAAAAGAAAAAAGGAGCTGATGTAGCTTACCTTGATGAGCCAAATATAGCGGCCAAGCTTGTAGATTTTAAGGATGATCGGGTCGCTGTTATCACCTTTTATATCCCCGTGATCCATTGTAGTTCCTGTATTTGGTTGCTGGAGCATCTGTATAAGCTTAATCCTGCGGTCGTGACTTCGCAGGTGGATTTTATGAAAAAGCAGGCCACTGTCACCTTCCGGCATCAAGAGCTGTCTTTAAGAGGATTGGTAGAGTTGCTGATGCATATTGGCTATGAGCCCAAGATTACCTTGCAAGATGTAGTAAAGGAGGGCAATAAGGTCAATCAAAATAGTTTGGTTACCAAGATTGCGGTGGCTGGATTTTGCTTTGGAAACTCCATGATGTTAAGCTTCCCAGAATACTTTGGTATGGATGTATTCGAAAAGGAGTATGCCAGCGTTTTTGGATATCTTAATTTGGGATTTGCTATCCCCGCCTTATTCTATAGTGCCTCGGATTATTTTAAGTCCGCTTGGACTAGCTTAAAGCAAAGAAGGCTCAATCTGGATGTGCCGTTAGCGCTGGGTATATTTATTATCTTCTTACGCACCGCCTTTGAAGTCTTGACCAAAAGCGGTCCAGGCTTTGCCGATACCTTATGTAGTCTGGTGTTCTTTATCCTGATCGGCAAGTGGGTGCAACAACGTACCTATTATCATATTTCTTTTGAACGCGATTATCGCTCTTACTTTCCAGTTGCGGTAACCCGCATCGAGAATAATATAGATAGACCCGTGCAGCTAGCTGACTTAAAGGTGGGAGATCGGATTCTGGTTCGGAATAATGAGATTATTCCAGCGGATGCAATCCTATTAAATGGAAATGCTGCGGTAGATTTTAGCTTTGTGACGGGGGAATCTAGGACGGTAGAGAAAACCCTGGGGGAAGTGATTTATGCTGGGGGTAGACAGGTTGGGGAGGCCATCGAGTTGGAGGTCGTAAAAGCGGTCTCACAGAGTTACTTGACCAAGTTGTGGAATAATGAAAGCTTTAAGAATTACGAAAAGCAGTTTGATACCTTTATAGGCTTTATCAGTAAGTATTTTACCATAGGCTTGGTATCCATTGCCTTGGCCGCCTGTATTTTCTGGCTGCTAGGAGGTGATTCCATGCGTGCTTGGGGAGCATTTACGGCTGTACTGATTATTGCCTGTCCCTGTGCGCTTGCACTGAGTTCGCCCTTTACCTTGTCGGCTGCCTTAAGCATCTTTGATAGAAATAAGTTTTATATTAAAAATACAGCTGCCATTGAGGAGATGGCAGCTATAGATTGTCTTGTATTCGACAAGACCGGTACAATATCATCTCCGAAATCCTCTACCATGTTTTTCGAAGGGCAACTTACAGCCGAGGAACGCCTATTAGTTGCTTCAGTTTGTCGCAATTCTGGGCATCCCTTAAGCCGTGAGATTGTCAAATGGCTAAATGTCGTTTCCTTTAAAGAATTAACTGCATTTGAGGAGATCGCAGGGCAGGGGATGCGTGCGCAAATAGGGGCATTGCAGATAGCAGTTGGATCGGCGCCTTTTGTAGGCGTTCCTAAAACAGAGCAAGATGGTTCTGTGGTATTTGTAGCTATAGATAAGGTTGTAAAAGGATTTTTTACTTTAGAACAATCCTGGCGAGAAGGCTTAGAGGATGTGGTCAATACCTTAAAAGGGAGCTATGATCTGCACTTGATATCAGGGGATAATGAACGTAGGATGGATGCTTTGCGTCTGATCTTTCCAAAAAAGTCAACCCTCTTGTTTAATCAAAGCCCTGCAGAGAAGTTGGCGCGGATAGAGGCTTGGCAGGATAAGGGCAAGCAAGTATGTATGTTGGGCGATGGCTTAAATGATGCGGGAGCCTTGCGTAAGGCCGATTTAGGAATAGCTGTTTCCGATGATATTAATAATTTTTCACCAGGCTGTGATGCGATTTTGGATGGTGACTCATTTGAAAAACTACCCAAGTTCTTTGCCTTTGCAAAGGATGCGGTAAAGGTTATACATCTGAGCTTCGCTATATCCTTGATGTATAATGTTGTGGGGATAAGCTTTGCTGTGCAAGGCACGATGTCGCCCTTATTTGCCGCGATCTTGATGCCAATAAGTACAGTTACCATTATCTCATTTACCAGTCTATCTACTAGATGGCTTGCTAAACGACGTAAATTAGTTTAGATTCGTGTATCCTATAGTGATGTAGGGCTTAGATTTATTGCTATGAATATTATTTTCTTTCTTATTGGCTGTAGTATATTTATTGCATTAATCTTTTTAGGAGCCTTTATCTGGGCAAATAAGAGTGGGCAACATAGTGATACCTATACCCCTTCGGTGCGTATACTTTTTGATGATGAATTGGTAAGGGAGGAGCTGGATGGTGAGGAGCGGGCAGAAACTAAAAAGAGTTAATTGTTTTTTTCTTCAGTTTGTAACGATAATGCCCTGTAAAAACAAAATGCTTTATCTATATAAAGCACCTCTTTTTGTTTCGTCTAATTGAAAAGGTTTATTTAACCTCTTTTGTCTGTTTTGGGTTGTTTACCCGTCTTTTCAACACTTTGTTCAATAAATCCCCAATTGGTCATGTAGTACATGTAAGGGTTCTTTTCTAAATTAGTTTTTTTCAATTTTTCTTTTTTTATCATATATATCTTTCTTTGATTTCCATCAATATACGTAAATAAAATGATAATTCCAAATTTCAGGCTGCTGTCTGGACTTGGAACTGTCTTGTAAAGAGCCGTTTTGTGGAAT
>JASLCA010000208.1 GCA_030146225.1 Sphingobacterium sp.
TTTTCACAGGAAAAGCCATCTTTCAAAAGACGTTTAAAGCCATCATCGCCATAGCGATCAGCAAATAGATAAAGGTAGTCCCAGCGCATTTGGTCAACCATTAGCCCGACAACTAATTTTGGACGGGCAGGTTGTGCTGAGACTTGAAAAGCAAGCGTTATGCTTAAAACGCTTGTAATAAAGGATTTCAACATAGTAACATGGTTTAAGAATGAGTCGCTAAATGTAAATGATTTTTTAGGAACTTCCCTGTATAAGATTCGTTACATAGTGTTAAGTCTTCGGGAGTTCCCGCGAAAACAAGCTTTCCACCATGGTTTCCTCCTTCAGGACCGATGTCAATTACCCAGTCTGCCGTTTTAATCATCTCCATATTATGCTCAATCACCAAGATGCTATTGCCCAAGGCAATTAAGGCGTCAAAAGCCTTTATAAGCTTATTGATATCATGAAAATGCAAGCCAGTCGTGGGCTCATCAAAGATAAACAGGGTTCTTTTATTATTATTACCTTTTATTAGGAAAGAGGCCAGCTTGATACGCTGAGCTTCCCCACCCGAAAGGGTGCTCGATGGTTGCCCAAGCTTTACATAGCCAAGTCCCACATCCTGTAAGGGTTGTATTTTGCTTAATATTTTAGGTTGATCGTCAAAGAAGACAATGGCCTCGTCTACACTCAGATCTAAAATATCAGATACCGACTTCTCCTTAAAGGTGATGTCCAGTACATGTTGTTTAAATCGTTTCCCACCGCAGGCTTCACAAGGCAGGACAATGTCCGCCATAAACTGCATTTCGATCTTTACCTCTCCATCTCCCTGACAGGTGTCACAACGACCGCCCTCCACGTTAAAGGAGAAGGCTGCTGGCTTAAGGCCTGCTGCTTTTGCCGCTGGCAGATTGGAATATACGGCGCGGATTTCATCCCAACCCTTTACATAGGTCACTGGATTCGAGCGTGAGGAACGACCAATTGGATTCTGGTCGATCATTTCAATCTGCTCAATCGCTTCCACATTGCCTTCTAAACCATCAAATAAGCCTGTTTGATCACCCGTATAATTCCCAATAGCCTTTTGTAATGCAGGATAAAGTACCTTTTTCACTAAGGAGGTCTTCCCGGAGCCCGAAACTCCTGTAACCACCGTAAAGATGTTTAGTGGAAAGGTAACATCAATATCCTGAAGGTTGTTCTCGCGCGCCCCTTTCACGCATATGCTATCCGTCCAGTGACGTCGTGAGCTTGGGGTTGGAATATGTTGCTTGCCGCTAAGGTACATGCCGGTAAGGCTGGATTCGCTGTTTAGAATCTCGGCATAACTGCCTGCAAAAACGAGCTCTCCTCCATTGATACCTGCTTCTGGCCCAATGTCTATAATATAGTCTGCGGCCTCCATCATTTCCTGCTCATGCTCAACCACCACCACCGTATTGCCAATATCCCGTAAGGACTTTAATACGCCAATCAGACGCTGTGTATCTCTTGGGTGTAAGCCTATACTCGGCTCATCCAATACATATATAGACCCGACCAATGAGCTTCCTAAAGAAGTTGCTAGGTTGATCCGCTGTGATTCTCCACCTGAAAGACTGTTGCTGAGACGGTTTAAGGTAAGGTAGCGCAAGCCTACGTCGCACAGGAATTGCAGCCTATTGTTTATTTCGGCTAAAAGCCTTTTGGCAATAATCTGCTCGTTCTTATCTAGGTTTAAGCCATTGAAAAACTCCAATGCCTCATCCAGTGGCAAGAGCACAATATCCGTAATGGACTTGTCCTGCACCTTTACATAGGTAGCATCCTTGCGAAGCCTTGAACCCTTACAGTCTGGGCAATCGGTCTTTCCGCGATAGCGAGAAAGCATCACCCGATATTGAATTTTATAGGCTTGCTTTTCCAATTCTTCAAAGAACTGGTCAAGGCCTTCAAAGTATTTATTGCCTGTCCAAAGCAGGGCTTGTTGTTCTTTTGTTAGATCTGCATAGGCACGATGTATAGGGAAGTCAAATTTTATAGCTGTTTTAGCCAATTTATCCAACCATTCCCCCATTTTCTCCCCGCGCCAAGGAGCGATGGCTCCATCATAGACGGATTTACTTTTATCGGGCACCACAAGATCGGGATCTATGCCTACCACTCGTCCGTAGCCTTCACACTTTTTACAGGCTCCATAAGGATTGTTAAAGCTGAAAAAGTTTGGAGTAGGCTCTTCAAAGGTTATCCCATCCAGTTCAAACTTGTCGGAGTAGTGACGCTGCTCGCCATCTATGTCTACAAAGCACTCGCCCTTTCCTTCAAATAATGCGGTTTGAAGGGAGTCTGCAATGCGACTAAAGGTTTCCTCTTCTTCGTCAAGCCGGATGCGGTCTACCACAATTTGTATTTCACCAGCCTTAAAAAGGTTGTTTTTAACTGTTTTATCGTCAATTACTTCCTCAATCTTTTGCATCTTGCCGCCATAAGATATACGCACAAAGCCCTTGTGCATTAAGAGCGAAAGCTCTTCCTTTAGCTTGCGGTCGTTTACGGGGATTAAAGGGGCAAAGATTGTGAGGGTGCTGTCTTTGGGGCAGGCCATTAGCTCCAAGGTAATGGAGGAGACCGTGTCCTTTGTAACAAGCTTGCCCGATATGGGTGAGATTGTCTTGCCAATACGGGCAAAAAGCAGCTTTAAATAATCATAAATCTCTGTAGAGGTACCTACCGTAGAGCGCGGATTTGAGGTGATTACCTTTTGCTCAATAGCAATAGCTGGAGCGATTCCCTTGATGTAATCCACCTCAGGCTTATTCATCCGCCCCATAAACTGACGCGCGTAAGCCGATAAGCTTTCCACATACCGACGTTGACCTTCGGCATAGAGGGTATCAAAGGCCAAGGAGGATTTACCCGATCCAGACATTCCTGTAATAACCACCAATTTGTTTTTGGGGATATCCACATCGATGTTTTTCAGGTTGTTGACCCTAGCGCCTCGGATTTGAATATATGATTTTGAATTTTCTGCAGACTTTTTTGACATAGCCTACAAAGTTAAGCATTTCTCTTGGCTACAAGCATCTTTGTAATTATTTGTATTCAAAATTGCAGCAGTCAAGCCTTCTCCTTAAGTCCAGTTTTCAACTAGTTCTTGCGTTGTTTTAGTGTAAAAATGCAAAAAAACGAATTTATTATTTAGATTCTATCTAGATAGTCTTATATTTGCGGCCTACTCCTTTGAAAATGAATAAAGTATTTTTAGTCCTTGCAATTAGCACAGGCTTGTATTCATCCGCTCCTTTGCATGTCAAAGCTGGGATGGTAGAAAGTATAAAGGCCCAACGGGATATTAAACGGCAGTTAAGTGGAACTGTTCTTCATGGGAATACCCCAGTTGCAGGTGCAACAGTTCGTCTTAAAGAGCTTGACTTATTAGCCGTAACGGATAAGAACGGGAAGTTCACCTTTAAGGATATTCCCGAAGGAACCTACCATCTAGCTGTACAATACACGGGGATGAAATTAATGGAAGTGCTGGTGCTTCCACAGCAGGATAACCTGCGTCTTGTTCTACAAGAAAACTCCATCGCTATTGAAGATGTGCAGGTTGTTGGACAGGTTTCTAATGTTAAAGGGGCAACTTCTACCTATATTTCCAGACAGGCTATTGAGCATATGCAGGCGACCAATATTGGGGAGTTGCTGCAGCTCCTTCCTGGTCAAGCGATAAGCAACCCTTCCTTTTCAAATGTTAACAAGCCTAGTATTCGACAGTTTTCAGCAGGGTCAGCAGATGCCGCGGACAATGTGGCCGCTATGGGAACCGCTATTATTATTAATGGTGCGCAACTGTCAAATAATGCGAATATGCAGTCGGTGAACACCGCTAAGTCGGGCTTGTTGTCCAGCTTTTCCAATGCTACAGGCATGGGCACGGATCTTCGTCAGCTCGCAGCAGACAATATTGAATCCCTGGAGGTTATTCGAGGGATTCCCTCTGTGGAATACGGGGATTTAACCGCTGGAATTTTGGATGTAAAGACCAAAGCCTCTGTAGAGCCTTTGCAGGTTAAGTTTCGTCTAAACCCAAAGTTGCGTCAGGCATGGTTAGGTCAAGGCTTTAGCATGGGAAAGGATGCTGGAGCATTGTTTGTCGATGTAGACTATACACATGCGGCAGACAAACAGACGATGGCTTCCTCCTATTATCAACGGATAAATACAAATTTACAATATACAAATACCTTTGGAGCGCAAAAGAATCTATATACCAATACGAATCTGAACTTCGGGGGCTATTTTGACAACAGTGAGATTGACCCAGACTTGGTCTTGCAGCAAAGCCTCAACCGTGCAGAGAACTATGACTTTAGATTCTCTACAAATGGTAGGTGGCAGGTAAACAAGCGTTTCGCAAGGAATATTAACTACCTGCTTTCGGCACAATATGGTTTGCAAAGTGGCTATCAGCAGTCTATGACCAATGGCTCTATTACTGCAGTTTCCAATGCGATGGAAAACGGCACTATAGAAGTGCCTTATTTTCCTTCAAATTACCTGCAAAAGCAATGGGTTAAAGGCAAGCCGCTGAGCTTGCAAGCTAAAATTTCGGACAACTTCTACTTTTCAACAGGTGCTGTGCGACATGGCTTTGTGGTTGGAGCGCAGTATAATTATGATAAGAACTTTGGTGAAGGCAAGTATTTTGATGCGGATTTCCCGCCTATGACTAGCAACAACTTAGGCTCTAGGCCACGCACATTTAAGGATATCCCAGCCTTACAGCAGCTTTCACTCTATATTGAAGACAAGCTTACAGCTAATTTATTTAATAGGGAGCTCAGCTTGGTTGCTGGCTTGCGTTATGATAATATTCAGCCCTTTAGAACGGATAATAAATATGCTTTTTCGCCCCGAATTAATGCTTCCTACGGCTTGTTGGATGGCTTAAAAATACGAGCTGGATATGGACATAGTGTAAAAGCTCCATCCCTAATCTACCTCTACCCAGAACAGGCTTATGTGGATATATTTAGCTTAAACCATTATAAGGAGAATGCTTCCGAAAGTCTTGCCTTGATGAGCACCAGGGTTTTCGCTACCGAAAACAACAGCTTGAAAATGGCGAAGTCTAAGAAGTCCGAGCTAGGGCTTGACTATAGGTTTCTAAGGAATAAGCGAGTCTCTTTGACGTATTATAATGAGCAGACCAAGGATGGCTACAGCATGTACCAATATTACAACTTTGCCTCCGTGCCCATGTATAGCGTGGAGTCGCAAAAGCCAGGTGAGAAGCCTGTACTGAGCCCAGTGGTTAAGGACTCGCTGTATGTGACCAGCTATAACCGCCCGAGTAATAATGTTGCGGTCACCAATAAAGGCTTTGAATTTGATCTTGACTTTGGTCGAGTTGACGCTATTCGGACCTCGTTTACCGCTACAGGAGCCTATGTCTATACCAAGCGTATGGATAATTCCCCTTTGGTATATGCCCGAAGGGTAGCAAATGAACCTTATAATAAGCTGGGTGTTTTTGAGAGTCGTGGGAAGGAGTTTGAACAGTTTATCAGTACAATTCGTGCCATTCACCATGTGCCTGAATTACGTCTTATCGTCAGCTTAACTGCGCAAACGGTATGGAAAGATAACAATCGCTACCTCAACTACAGCAGTAGACCCTATGGTGTTATCCATATTGCCGAGGGCGGAGCAGGTGCAGTGCAAGCACTGAGTCCAGCAGAGATTGCGGCGATTCCTGAGACTTCTGGTCTTTACCTCAGTATAGAGGATGGCTATTATCGGGAGGAGTCTTGGAAGGCTTTATGGCTCTTTAATATGAAGCTTACCAAGGAGTTTGGGAAGAATTATGGCTTCTCCTTCTATGTCAACAACATTACGAACAACAGGCCATTACAGCGAAATTCTAGGTATCCTGATCAGTTTAACAAACGCAATATTCCCGTTTTCTTTGGGAGTGAATTGACTTTGAAATTTTAAGAATTAGCTCGGATTTTATAGGCTTTGAGCCCATGCTGAAAACAGAAAATGACCTGTATAAGGCATCCAAAACAATAAATAGATGAAAAAAATATGTTTTATACTCCTAGGCCTTTCGCAAATGCTCCTTATAGGGTGCCGAAAGGATTTTGCAGTAGTGGACCGTGTCGCCGTTGTTTTTCAGCTGGATTTCCCAGAGAACTTCAAGGCGGGCGCACAGCCTGAAAAGGTAAATGTGCAGTTAAAGAATAATATTACTGGCGAAATACGCCAATTGCTATCCGATCAGGAAGGAAAGATAGCCCTTGAAATAATTCCAGGCACCTATTCCTTATCGGCTTCTCGTAGTTATTCGGCTGCTGAGTCTGAAGAGCTTATTGGACATGCCCAAGAATCCTTTGTAAATGCTAGTTTAGCTCCTCTTTTATTGGATGAGTCAAGTAGCTTGGTGCATGTTCCGCTTAAGGGGAGCAAGGCTGGGAGCTTGGTTATCCGGGAGTTTTATTACAGTGGATCTAAGCCTTTTTATTTCTATGACCTTTTTATAGAGGTTTATAATAACTCTACGGAGACGGTTTATTTGGATAGCATGTATATGGGCAATACCAAGCCCGCCAGCACTGCGGCCTATGGCTTTATTACGGATACAGAATCCGTTTACTTAGCGCAGGTATGGATGGTTCCAGGCAACGGCAAGGAGCATCCTTTAGCGCCAGGTAAATCTTTTGTAATCGCGATGACGGGGATTAATCACCGTTCTGACCCAAAGGGCAATCCGAATTCTCCTGTAGATCTTGGGGCTGGGGTTGCTGACTTTGAAACTTATTGGCCTTATATGAATCGGGATACGGATGTTCCTGATGTGCCCAACCTCTTCCATGCCTATGCAAGTGCTACAAGCGGCTTCGACTGGATGCCTGGATCCAATGGATCTGGACTGGTCATCTTTAAGAGCAAGGATCTGGCAAGCTTACCGGTAGCGAAAGAACCAAATACAAGTGCTTCAACCCAGTTTAAGGCGATTCCGGTGAGTGATATTATTGATGGAATTGACTGTGTTACCAATGCCAATGTTACGGCGGACAAGAAGCGTTTGCCAACCAGCGTAGATGCGGGAATGACAACCACAGGCGGCTTGTATAATGGGATGTCTGTGCGCAGGAAGATTAAGTCTGTTGTGAATGGACTGACCATCTTTCAGGATACAAACAATTCTTCCCAAGATTTTGAGATAAATACGTGGCCTTCACCTAGAAAATGGAATTAACAGCAATGAATAGAAGAATAATATTAGGGTTGCTTTTTACAGGCCTTGCAACAGTTGCTGCTGCACAAGAAGGGCGTCAAGTGTTGGATAAGATGTCTTTGCAGGAGACAAGCTTACAGAGCCAGAATGCGGCTTTGCTTCAAGAGGTCAATAGCAGTAATATTGGCGAGTCGGCCCTTACTTATCGTATAGAAGATGGAGACTTTAAGCATCCTTTGCTTGCCCAGCAAAGTCATTATTTTGGCTTTAGTTCGAGTCGTTTTCAAGAATTAAAGGGCTGGAAGCTCTATGGCAAATTTGATTTGCAGACAGGCAGGGAAAAGTCCGTAGCGCATACCACGCAGCTAGACCCTTTGCGTCTGAATCCTTACTTATTGATGGATTCTCTACAGGGAGATTGGAATAAGCAGCGGTATGGGATTGTTGTCAATGTGGCATCCCCATTTTTCAAGGATCGGATTGCAGTAGGCTTGGGCTTAAAGTACAATGTACAGACTGGAGCGCGTCAGCGCGATCCGCGCTCCGAGAATACACAGAATGAATTACAACTTAGGCCATCTATAGCATATAAGCTAAATGCGCAACATACAGTAGGTGCTTTTGGTAACTATCATCATTTTGTGGAGGATTTGATCATTCAGAATGTGGATAAACTCACTTCCCACAATATCTATAAGCTAATAGGCCTTGGTGAGTATGTAGGAAGCTCTCCCATATTTATGACCGTGGAGATGGGGCGCCGCTATGCTGGACAGCAGTTTGGTGCTGGGCTAAACTATAGTTTTCAGCAGCAAGGCTTCCGAAGTCATTTTGAAGCGTATTATAATGCCAATAAGGAGTCGGCTACAGATGGCGCTACCTATCCTCAAAATGCGGGTGAACATCGCTTTAAGGAATATGGTTTTCACCTGGATATGAGTCAGACAAGCCCTGTTGCTGTGCATCAACTCCGTGCCTTTTGGTCCCAAAAGGATGTGGACAACCGGGAGTTTCATCAGTATCAGGACCCTATTAGCAAAAACTATATTACCCTGTTCTCGGAGGTTTTTAACACCAACTTGCTGACAGAAGCCTCTCTGGCCTATGGCTTTGGAAAGCTAAGGAATGATCGCTTTTCCTGGAAGGGTGGCCTAAGTGCGCAGTATACGGGCATGGACAACCGCTATGCAGGAAATAATAGTCAGCAGACTGTGGATCGCATAAGCTATAAGGCAGACTTTGACAAGTATTTCATGGCAGCAGATCAGTCGGGCTTTGTGGTTAACCTTGGCTTGGCTTATTCAGAAGCAATTAAAACCATCTTTAACTATGAGGAGAAGCCTTACGCCACGAACTTTGTGGCCAAAGAAATCCTCTATCCGACAAATGCATTCTTGGGGATGGATTTTTGGCAAGCAAATGCGGGAGTTCAATATGTATTTAAGCCCAAAGACGGGGGCAGCACACAGTTTTATATCAAGGCAAGTGGAGGCTATATTAAGCCCACGGCAGCCAATGATTACTATGCTAAAAGCATCTCTAGGATTAACGGACAATTGGCAATTGGCTTGTTCTCCTTTTAGGGAAGGAGCTTGTGCGGCTCCTAAAACATAATTTAAGCGTACAACGCCTATAGCTTACGGATGTGGAGGGCTAGCCCCGCTGCATAAACGAGCAACTAGGACTTTAAATAGAAGAAGAGTTACTTATGAAGAATATCAATATTTTTACCCTGACGCTGGCAGGTCTTTCCTTGGGGGGAATGAACCTATACGCGCAAGAGATTATTAATCCCGGCATAAAATCCGAAACCAGCTTTGCGATTGTTATTGACAAGGGCACCTATGCCTATGCTAAGGCAGAGGTGCACGCCTATAAGCAGGCCGTAGAGAAGGAAGGTCTCGGTACCTATATCCTGGTAGAGAATTGGTCCTCACCCGAGCAGATTAAGGCTCTCTTAGCTAAGCTTTATGCCCAAAAGACAGGTAAGCTAGAAGGAGCCGTATTTGTGGGCGAGATTCCGGTGCCAATGCTGCGTGATGCGCAGTTTTTGACTTCTGCATTTAAGATGAACCAAAAGATTCGTTGGGATAAATCCTCCGTGCCTTCAGATCGGTATTATGATGATTTTGACCTACAATTTGACTTCTTACGTCAAGACACCGTGAAAGGTAGAGAGCAGTATTTTTATTACAGCTTAAATGCGGCCTCTAATCAGTATATCGAGATGGACATCTATTCTGCGCGTATTAAGCCACCGGTTATGGTTGGAGAAGATGCTCAGCAGAAGGTTAAGGAGTACTTGCAAAAGGTTGTGCGTCTAAGGGAAGTAGAAGAGCCTTTGAACCAGATGATTGCATCTACGGGACATGGCTACAACTCAAACTCCATAAATGCTGTTTCTGGCGATGCTTTGGCATTAAAATCCCAGTTCCCAAACTTGTTTAAACCCGGAAACTCAATTAAATTCCTGAATTACAGGAATGCTGAATTTATGAAATTCAACCTCTTGAGCGAGTTAAAGCGTCCTGGGATTGACCTCGCCTTTATGACAGGGCATGGAACACCAACGCTACAACTCCTAAATGGCTATCCTTATGTGTCTGCTCCACAGCCTTCTATGCAGAATGTTGCACGCTACTTACGCTCTAAAATGCGTAGTGCTCAGGAAGATGGACGAGACCTTGTCAAGGTGCAAGCTGACTTTCAAGCCTCACTAGGCCTTAGCGATAAATGGTTTGCGGATGCCTTTAATCCACAAGCCATTGCGGCGGACTCTATCTATAATGACAATATGGACATGCAGATCCATGATATTAAGGATGCTGGGATTCAAGCCCGTATGGTCTACCTTAACTCTTGCCTGACGGGTTCATTTCACTTGGATAATTATATAGCAGGCTATTATCCATTTTCTAAAAACGAAAACATTGTTGCGGTTGCTAACTCTATAGGCGTATTACAAGATCTATGGCCGGCCGAATTAATGGGGATTTTACAGCATGGGGTACGTGTAGGCCATTGGTTAAAGCATATTGCATACCTGGAGACCCATATTTTGGGAGACCCGACCTTTGCCTTTAGTTCCACGAGGAAGGAAAACTTAAATCAAGCATTGGCTTTAAAGGCCAAGGAGTCTAAATTTTGGAAAGAGCTGCTGAAGGATAATGATGCAGATTTACAAGCCCTAGCTTTAGTGTACCTAAGCCGGAACTTACCTCCTGCTGAAGCCACTCAGCTCTTGAGAAATTATTACTTTACTTCTGCATTTGAGACCGTACGCATGGAAGCTTTTCAGCTTTTGCGCAACTTTGAAGATAAAAATTATTTTGAGGTACTGCATGCTGCCAAAAGCGACTCCTATGAGTTTATCCGCAGAAGAACTGCCTATGATTTGGCGGACTTTGGAGGCGATGATTTTGTGAATGATCAATTGGAATTCTACCTTTCTGATCCGCATTCTGAGCGGGTAGCTTATCGCTCCAGATGGAACTTGCAATTTCTAAACCCGCAGCTTGCGCAGCAATATGTGGACAAGCATATTCGGAATAATCAAGCCCTAACACATTCGGATTCGCTTGCCAATAAGATGACCAAGGATATTGCCTATTATGCAAAGAAGCGGGAAGATGCGGTGCTTATTATGAAGGACAAGGATAGAGCGGACAAGGATCGTTTGGGAGAAATAAATACCTTAAGACTGTATCGGAATCATGCCCTTATCCCCACCTTAATTGAGATCGCCAAGGATGCCACTGATGTGGAGGAATTGCGGGTTAGCGCTTTAGAGGTAATGGGCTGGTTTAGCATTTCGGTAAAACGCGCCGAAATTATTGCAGCCTGTGATGAGATACTTAAGCGCGCTGATGAGAAAGAAGCTGTAAAGAAGGAAGCGCTAAAAACCAAAAAGCGGGTTTCTTCTAGACAACATTCATAATACAAAAAAAGGCGAATCTTACTGAGATTCGCCTTTTTTACTATTGAGGGCCATGTTTATGCTGCTCCAATGGCGGCGAAATCATAATATGTGCTTTATAACCTCCCTCGTCCATTAACCAAGGC
Source organism: Sphingobacterium sp. (assembly GCA_030146225.1). Taxonomy (GTDB): domain Bacteria; phylum Bacteroidota; class Bacteroidia; order Sphingobacteriales; family Sphingobacteriaceae; genus Sphingobacterium. Next base: position 11,282 of record JASLCA010000208.1, read on the forward strand.
ATGCCTAAGTTGTTGTACTGATTAGACAATCCTATATCTTCGGCCTTAGCAAAGGGCATGTAAATTACATAGCGGCGTTTAGCATCCTTTATTTCTCCGGTTTCAGCATTTACAGCTGCGGATTCACCCCAATAACCGTATAAGATAGTTGGGGTTTGCGGAATTTTTAATTTTCCTGCTTTAAATTCTTGTTCACGAATTTCATCGCGCTGTTTGCGCTTGCCTTCAGCAATTAGCTGGCGGCCTCTTTCCATAAACTCATCCATGGATTCTGGGTAAGCATAGCTATAATAGGTAGACATCTTATAGTCTGGTGCTAAACAAACCATCTTATTGTTGTTGCTCGGTTCTTGAAGCACGATAAACTTTCCATTTTCATCATATCCATAAACCTTCGCTCCTTCTCTTAAGTCGGCAGGGGCTGCCTGTAAGGCTAGCTTTATCTGCACCTCTTTAGCCATAGGCTTGCGGTCAACTTTTTGTGCTATAACAGTGGAAAATGAAATCGCTGCAATAGCTAATGCTATAAATTTTTTCATCGTCTTTTTTTTCTTCAAAAATACGGAATAGTATCGAGTTTTTAGGATAAAACTGGGCGCTACTTTATGCGAATCAGCCTTGTAGCTAGCAGATTCACAGTGTAAGCAGGCTTCTTAATAGCGCATTTAAAATTTATAG
>JASLCA010000104.1 GCA_030146225.1 Sphingobacterium sp.
TTTTGGTATTAGCTGATGCCAAAAAAGATATCTGCGATGACGATTTACAGTCATTAATGAAATCCTAAAGAGATTTACTTATAAATGGACTTATCAACACTTAACATAGACTCGCAACAGGCAAGCCTGCGGATTAAAGAGATTATCAACCGTACGCCTTTGCAGTACAATATTCACCTTTCCGAAACCTACGGAGCGGAGGTTTACTTAAAGCGCGAGGATTTACAGGTTGTACGTTCTTATAAATTACGGGGTGCCTACAATAAGATTATCAGCCTTAATGCGGATGAGCGTAGCCGCGGGGTGACCTGTGCAAGTGCTGGGAATCATGCTCAAGGGGTTGCACTGTCCTGCAAGAAACTGGATATTAAGGGGGTTATCTTTATGCCAGGGCCTACGCCAAGACAGAAGATTACCCAGACCGAGATGTGGGGCAATGGGAATATTGAAATCGTACTGACAGGAGACACCTTTGATGACTGTCAGCGTGCTGCCTTGGCTTATACCAAGGAGCATAATATGACCTTTATTCCGCCTTTTGATGATGAAAAAATTATTGAGGGCCAAGGCTCTGTAGCGGTGGAAATCCTAGAGGACTTGCCAGATCTGGATGCTGTCTTTATCCCAATTGGGGGAGGCGGACTATCTTCAGGGGTAAGTTATCACCTGAATAAGCATAAGCCTGATGTTAAACTTTATGGGGTAGAACCAGAAGGTGCGCCCTCCATGTTAGCAGCCTTAAAGAATAATGGACCGATAGAACTGGAACATATCAATAAGTTTGTGGATGGGGCAGCAGTGAAGAAGGTGGGCGCCTTAAACTATGCAATAAGTAGTCAGCTTCTGGACTCTGTGAAGGCAATACCTGAAGGAAAGATCTGTACAACTATTCTAGAACTCTACAACAAGGATGCGATCGTGGTGGAACCCGCAGGAGCGCTCGCTGTGGCGGCCTTGGAATTTCATAAGGAGGAAATCAAGGGCAAGAAGGTTGTCTGTATTATTTCCGGTGGAAACAATGATATTGACCGCATGAGTGAGATCAAAGAGATGTCTTTGCTCTATGAGGGCTTTAAACATTACTTTATTGTACGCTTTCCACAGCGCCCTGGTGCTTTACGTCTACTGGTTACAGAGGTATTAGGTCCAAAAGATGATATTACACGCTTTGAATATATTAAGAAAACAGAGCGTGAAAGAGGCCCTGCCCTTATTGGGATAGAGCTCAACAATCCCAAGGATTACACCTCCTTGATTGAACGCCTCAAAGCTTATAAGTTTGACTTTATCGAAGTCAACAAAGATCAAACGCTCTTCGAGTATTTAGTCTAAAATAAAAAGATCCGCAGTTGCGGATCTTTTTATTTTAAGTAATCAGTAATCAGTAACGAGTAATGAGTAACCAGTAATGAGTAACGAGTAACGAGTGATCAGTAATGAGTGATCAGTGACTAGTCATGCCTCACTAAAAGTTAGCTATTTCAAATATTTCTCCAAGAATTGATCTTGTTCCCAAAGCATATGCATAATATTCTCCTCGGAGGCATAGCCATGTGATTCAAATGGCAATAAGACCATACGCACTGGAGCCCCTAGGTTCTTTAGCGCTTGAAAATACCGCTCCGTTTGTAAGGTAAAGGTACCTGGATTATTATCCGCTGCACCGTGAATCAACAACATCGGGGTCTTCATCTTATGGGCATTCATAAAAGGCGACATGGTATTGTATAGCTCAGGCACATCCCAGTAGTTACGTTGCTCGCTCTGGAAGCCGAATGGTGTCAAGGTACGGTTGTAGGCACCTGAACGTGCTATACCCACTGCAAAGAGCTTAGAATGCGTCAAGAGATTGGCCGTCATAAACGCCCCATAGGAGTGCCCCCCAACCCCTACCTTACTGCGGTTGATATACCCCAGCTTGTCTACGGCATCAATTGCAGCCTCGGCATTGTCCACAAGTTGCTCAATAAAGGTATCATTAGGCTCTTGTGTGCCCTGTCCAATAATTGGGAATGCCGCATCATCCAATACTGCATAGCCCTTGGTTACCCAGTACACAAAGGAACCATAGGAAGGAGCAGTAAAGCTATTTGGATTCGCGCTAGTCTGTCCGGCAGTGGCCTGATCTTTAAACTCTCTGGGATAAGCCCAAATTAAAAGGGGTAACTTTTCCTTCTTATTCATATCATAACCAGCTGGCAGGTACAAGGTGCCTGACAGGTTCACCCCATCCTTGCGCTTGTACTGGATCAACTCCTTATGTACACCTGCTAATCCTTTAAATGGATTTTCAATAGCCGTCAGGGCCTCCGTCTTTCCGGATTTAATATTTTTCTTGTAGTAATTCGGATAAATAGCAGGCGCCTGTATAGAGACCAGGATATCTCCTTTAGCAATATCCAAAATCGAATTGATGGTTTCCTTGCGGTCCGTCAAATTCGAGGTATATAGTCTTTTCTTCTTTAAAGTTTTCAGGTCCAATTCTTCTACAAAAGGAAACTGCCCATCTTTCGTAATCCCCTCTCCAACCCAGTAGGTCTTGTTGTTATTTACATACATCACAGCTGAACCAAAGGCATTGCGTTCCGTATGTACAGTCCCTGGATTGCTGTACAAATCTTGTTCATTGCGATCCCCAATCAACTTACTTTCTTTTGTTGTTGGGTTGAACAGGAATGTTTTCATATTACGGGTATCATACCATCTGGAGAAAACCAAGGCATGATCCTGATCTCCCCAAGTAACACCAGCATACCGGTCTTGCAACTTTAAGAGAGAGACTGGAGGCGCTGTAAAGGGGGCATCCCAGGAGAATAGCTCATCCCTAAAATCCACCTTTTTGGCTGCGTCACCCTCGTCCAAGGCTTCTACAAAGACTAAAGATGCGGCCTTATCTCCACGCCAATTAATGGAGCGCTTACCCTTGCGCGTAGAAGAAAATCCTTTTGGCATCACTTCAATTAAGGGCACCTCATTAATGGTCTTTATCTTTTCCCCCTGTAGATTATAAACCAAAGATTCTTGCGGGAAATTATTTAAAGGCACCACATAGGAAAAAGGTCTTTTAATCGTTGTTGTCAACAGATAATTGCCATCTGGTGAGAATGCAAACTGCGCATATATTGCAGCCCCTAAAAGTTTACGTTGACTTCCACTAAGGTCCGTTACATAAATTTCTGCTTGCGTAATGGTCTCAAAATTAGCTTCATCCTGTGGATTTTTCAATAAATCTTGATAAGTACGGAGCTGTGAAACCTGTCCATCACTAGTAGAAACAATAGGCCCTGTAGGCAGGTCTTTACTGCTGTCTATTAGCGGCTTACGATTGGCTGGCAATTTTGCAAGCAATAAGGACTGCCCATCCTTAAACCACTGGTATGGCGAGCCCATGCTCGCATTTAGGTCATCCTGAGAAATCTTAGTGGCCTGTGCAGATGCCAGGTCAATTAGCCACAATTCCAAGCCTTTGCTGGTGCTGTGGGTAAAGGCCATCTTCTTCGTGTCTGGCGAAAAACTAAGATTTGCGATTAGGGCTTGCTGGGGTAAGCCCTGCACTTGAATATCGGCAGCAGACCCAGCCTGTTTAATCTTTATATTATTAAGGTAGTTTGTGGTACTGGAGATATTGGTCACGGGATTAATCCGTAATCCAGCCAATTTCACCTCTGTCTGATTGAGTTCGGCCAAGCTTTTATAGGTCGGACGGTAGAGCGTTGCGATCCAAGACTTGTCTTGGCTAATCATAACAGCCGGGGGTCTTTCATAATCAGCGAGCTGCAGGATCTCTGCAGAAGGCTTCTGAAAGGCGATGTTTTCCTGCGCATAGGAAAAGCTCAGCAGCCCGACAAAAAGAATGCTAAAAGTAAGTTTCATAATGTTTGTTTTCCCGAATTTAATACTTATTTATGAGTAGGTCATGCGCATAACCAAAATGTTATAAACAGTAATAGGCTCAGGCACAGAATTTACAAAAAAATAGTCAAAATTGAGTCAGTTTTCTGTTAAAAATTGAGGCTAGTCTTGCTAAAAAAAATCTTCCAATCTTAGCAAAAATTCTGTTACCAAAGTTTTCAACACTCTTATCAACATCTGTGCTACAGCCGATTACACTAAATAAACAGCAGGGAAGGCGGTTTATTGACCAGAATTAAGACTAGTGTGGAAAAGTATCATTAGTGCTACGGATTAAAATGTAGCATATTTGTTAGGCTTGAGGTTCGGACCTCTTCAAGACGCTTGTTTTACTTCTATTGCGATAGACACAATTAAACTTCACAACATCATGGCAAGAATCATTAAATTTGAGAAAAATGACTGCGCTCCATGCGCACAGGTATCCGCTTACTTGGATAACAAAGGTATCGCTTATGAATCGATAAATCCTTTTGATCAGCCTGATTTGGCCGCTAAGTTTAAGATCAGAACAGTACCAACAGTTCTTGTGCTAGAGAATGAAGAAATACAGCAGCGTATTATCGGCTTCAAACCCGAAGAATTGGAGACAATAGCTTTGTAATCATGTTTAACTAATAAAACACCCACAGATATGGTACATCTGTATTACGATTCCCGAACAGGCAATGTCCAACGCTTTATCAACAAAGTAATTCAAATTACAGGTTGGCAAGCACATAAAATCGACAGCGATTTACAGCCAGAGGAAGCTGGACATTTAATTACCTACACAACAAATCTGGGTTGCGTTCCAGAAAAAACAGCCGCATTCATGAATACCTACGCATCCCAAATATTTTCTGTAACCTCAAGTGGCAACAGAAATTGGGGCCGGAACTTCGGCTTGGCAGCCGATAAGGTTTCTGAAATTTATGATATCTCCTTAGCCATGAAGTTTGAACTTTCGGGCACCATGGAGGATATCAATCAATTTATCGACATAATAAAAAACCAATACAATGATAGCAAACGAGGTAGCAAAAAACTGGATATTGCTTAACAACGAAATCATGATAAAACATGAGGACGAGTATAGCTTGCAAAAAGACAAAGAAGCTGTACGCGCCTATTTCTTGGAGCATGTAAACAAAAACACGGTTTTCTTTTATAACCTGAAAGAGAAAGTCGATTATTTAATCGAAAACGATTATTATATAAACTACTACGAATGGTTTACATTCGAAGAGATGGAAGAGGTGTACGACTTTGTTCACGCTAAGAAGTTTAGATTTCAGTCCTTTATGGCTGCTTTCAAATTCTTCCAGAGCTATGCTTTACGCGATGATTCAGGTGAGAAATTCTTAGAGCGTTATGAAGACCGTGTGGTTTCTGTTGCCTTATTTTTAGCCCGTGAAGATGGTGTTAAAAAAGCCATAGAATACGCGGAAATCATGATCAATCAAGAATATCAGCCTGCTACCCCGACATTCTTGAACGCTGGTAAAAAACGTTCTGGTGAATTAGTTTCCTGTTTCTTAGATGAAATTGGGGACAATTTAAATGGTATTGGTTATGCCGTAGATTCTGCGATGAAGCTTTCTTCTATTGGCGGCGGGGTATCCTTTAATATCTCCAAAATACGTGGTCGTGGCGAAGCGATCAAAGGTGTAGATGGCCGCGCTGGAGGTGTATTGCCGATTATGAAAATTATGGAGGATACATTCTCTTATGCCAACCAATTGGGACAGCGTCCTGGTGCGGGAGCGGTATACCTGAATATCTTTCACTCGGATATCGAAGAATTCTTAGACTGTAAGAAGATCAACGTAGATGAGAAGGTACGTATTAAGTCGCTGTCTATCGGCATTATTGTTCCAGACAAGTTTATGGAACTAGCTGAAAAAGACGAGGCTTGTTACTTGATCTACCCACATACTGTGATGCAGGAATATGGCATTCCATTGGATGAGATGGACATGGATGCGATGTATGATGAGTTAATCACCAATGCAAACGTTAAGAAAAAGAAAGTAAATGCCCGTCACCTTTTGGTGAAAATAGCACAAACGCAAAAAGAGTCTGGCTACCCTTATATCTTCTTTAAAGAAAACACCAACCGCGTACACGCTTTAAATGGCGTTGGACAGGTGAAGTTCTCTAACTTATGTACCGAAATTATGCAGGTATCTCAAGTTTCAGACATCACCAGCTATGGTAAAGAAGATACAATCCGCTATGGTATCTCCTGTAACTTAGGTTCCTTAAACATTGCTACCGTTATGGAGAACAAACGTGTTAAGGAAACCGTTAAGACTGCGATGCGCGCTTTAACCGTAGTTACGGACATTACGGATATAGATATGGTGCCTTCTATTGCTAAGGCCAATAGAGAATTACATTCCGTAGGCTTAGGAGCAATGAACCTGCATGGTTACCTTGCGAAGAGCTTTATTATGTATGAATCTACAGAAGCTTTAGACTTTGCGAACACCTTCTTTATGATGATGAACTACTACTCTTTGGAGGCTTCTATGGAGATTGCTAAAGAGCGTGGTCGTACCTTTACAGGCTTTGAGAAGTCTACCTATGCAGATGGAACGTATTTTGACGGCTATACCAGCAGAGAATACGCACCTACAACGGATAAAGTAAAGGAGCTTTTCGAAGGTGTATATATCCCTACAAGTGCAGACTGGGCTAACCTAAAAACACAGGTGGCTGAACACGGTATCTACCATGCTTACCGCATGGCTATTGCGCCAAACCAGTCTACTTCTTATATTATGAACGCAACAGCTTCTGTAATGCCTATCGTAGACATTATTGAGGTGCGTGAATATGGAGATAGTACAACTTATTACCCAATGCCTTACTTGACCAACGACAATTACTTCTACTTTAAGTCGGCATATGATATGGATCAGTTTAAGGTATTGAAATTGATCTCCGTAATCCAACGCCACATTGACCAAGGTGTATCCACGATTCTACATACGAACTCTAAGGATACCACGCGGGATTTAGCGAAGTATTACATCTATGCACACAAGTTAGGCTTGAAATCGCTGTACTATACACGTACGCGTAAGTCCAATATCGAAGAGTGTATCTCTTGTTCGGCTTAAGCCCTACTAGCATACACAAGCGGTTTTTGAATTTGTACTTTTTATTAAAACAACAATGAGTAAACAATTTACAGCTGTAAACTGGAACACCCCGGACAACGATTACGTCCTGATGTTCTGGGAGCAGAATATAAGACAATTCTGGATTGACACAGAATACATTCCTTCCAAAGATATTGATAGCTGGAAAGGCTTGAGTTGGGATATGAAGGAATGCTACAAAAAGGCCTTAGGCGGCTTGACCTTGCTGGATACCCTACAGAGTCATACAGGCATGCCTAAGATTATCGATCATATCGATTCATTACAGAACAAGGCGGTGCTATCCTACATGTGTATGATGGAAGCTATTCACGCCAAGTCCTACTCGACCATCTTTACGACGGTATCGACCACAAATGAAATCAATGATGTATTTGGCTGGGTAAAAGAGAATAAATTCTTACAGTACAAAGCAGGTACCATTGACAAGTATTACCGGGCTATTGACAAGGAAAATGTAGACGACGAAGAGCTATTTATGGCTTTAGCTGCATCGGTACTTTTAGAGTCTTTCTTATTCTATTCAGGCTTCTTCTTGCCTTTATGGTTATGTGGACAAGGACAGATGGTTGCCTCTGCGGACATTATCAAAAAGATTATTGCCGATGAGTCTATACACGGCGTATTCGTTGGATTAATTGGTCAAGAAGTCTTCAGTCGCCTGAAAAACAAAGAAGAAGTGAAAGCCAAGTTTATGAACTTGTTGAATGATCTTTACGAAAACGAAATAAAATACACAGAAGAATTATACACCGTAGTGGGCCTAACCGCTGAGGTAAAAGAGTATGTTCGTTATAATGGGAACAAGGCTTTAATGAACTTAGGATTCGATCCTATCTTCGAAGTAAAGCAAGTAAACCCAATTGTGTTAAATGGTTTGAATACAGAGACCACACAACATGATTTCTTCTCGAAGAAGTCTACGAACTACGAGAAATCCATGGAAATCGTTCACCTAAAGGATGAAGATTTCAAACTGGACGCTGTAGTAGATATTTAATACTGTTGTAAGTAATAATGTGACTTAAAGTGAAGGCTGCTCCTAAAGGGGCAGCCTTTTTTTATTGACTTTAGTTAAAATATCTTTTCATAATCTTTGTTCTGACTCAGCTTTGGATTCCTTTGTAACTCATCCAAAGAAATAGGCCATAATAAGTCTGAATCCTTAAAAATTGCCCCCGCAGCATTGGTAGCCCCAATCAAATTAACATAAGTAACTTTCCCCTTTTCAGTCGCTGAGATTACGGGGAACTTCTGGGTGCGCAGACAGTCATCCCATAACTTAAACTCTAATGGCAGCTCTCGGAGGCGCTCAGTCCAACATTCCTCCACAAACTTATCCACCGACAATTGCTGTAAAGCAGCTGTATAGTCCGCCACGGATTGACCTCCTAGGCTGGCACGAGCTTTAATAGCAGCAAGATAGCCCGCTGCCTCCGCATTGACTCCTGTAGCACTGGCTATAGACTCTGCCGCAATTAACAAGGCTTCGGCATACCTATATAAGTTCCAATCCTTACTCCCTCTCCCCGTATTTAAGACCGCATCTTCATCAAAGTAATACCAGATGCCAGGTTCATTTGAAGACCAGATACGCCCATTTTGGAGATTCTTATACTCCCAATGGAAAAATTGATTGGGCTGAATGCGAAGATCATCCGCCTGATACACATTTAGAAATAGATTCGTAGGGCCATAAACCCGCTCGAAGATTTGGTATTTATCAAAGACAGCAGTAGCTGAGGAATTAAAAGCATAGGTAGGCCACCAACCACTATGACGAATCGCGGCATTATATTCATAAGCGTAAATTACCTCCGGCAGATCGTCTTCCCGACGCAGCTTGTTAAAAGCGCTGTTTAAGTGCAGGTCATCATTTGAGGTAAGGCTGTGGGGGGAGTTGATAACAAGCTTTGCTTGATCCGCCGCCTTTTGGAATTTACCTTGCTGTAGGTAGACATTGGCAAGACACATAGAAGCAACGTAACTCGTAATCCTATGCCCATTATTGGCAAAGCCTACATTAGGCAAGTTAGGAATTGCCTCCAGCAAGTCCTCTTCAATAAGCCCAAAAATTCCAGCTTCAGGCGTCCGGGCTAGATAAATATTATCAATGGATTCGTATGGCTCTACAGACAGCGGGACGGGACCGAACATCTTAACTAGGTAAAAGTAATTAAAGGCTCTAAAAAATTTAGCCTCTGCAATTAATTGCTTTTTAGTCTGCTCCTGCATAGCAATATTGGGAATATATTTAATCGCTCCATTAGCGATATTAATCCCTTGGTAAGTAGTATTCCAGGCTGAATTCATGGTATTGGAAACAATACGAGTATGCTGCTGTCTATTCAACTCACGTGCATAACGGCAGACAAGTTCCTGTCCCTCGTAACTATTTATAAAGTAGCCCGTCAACATGCTATTAATAGAAGCAGTAGGACCAATATAAGCACCACCTGCTGAGGCATAGCGTAGCATCGCGCCTATGCGATAGAGCGAATTCACATTTTCACGCGCTTCAGATTCATTCCTATAATAGCCACTTGAGGTAATCGTAGACAATGTTTTTTCTTCCAAAAAACGTGAACAACTGCTAATCACTAGCATAATTAACAGCGTAATTTTGATAAACAAATTTTTCATAATCATCGATCATTAGGTACTATAATGTAATATTTAAACCAAGTGTGAACGTTTTAGCCCTGGGGTAAGAGAAGAAGGTAACATTCTGTCCAAATTGATTGCTATCTCCTTGCGAAGTACTTTCAGGGTCGTAGCCCTTGAAATCTTTACTGGTAAACAACCAGGGATTGTTCGCGCTCCCAAAGACCCGCAAGGAAGCTATCCCCATGCGCTTTAAGAGATGAGGTTGAAAGGTATACCCCAGCTGCACTAGATTGACGCGCAGGTAAGAACCGTCGACCACCCAAGAAGAATCCACATTGGTATCTTGCCCAGCATGTCCAGAATTGGACAAATAAATTGCTTGCTGCATGGTATTGGGGTTTGTACCATTATAGGCTTCGGTCAAAATCTCCTTGAGGCCATTGGTTATTCCAAAGCGATCATAGGTAGAATGATAGAACTGCTGCATGGTCTCCACAGCATATACAAATTGCAAGTCAAGGGTTAAGTCTAAAGCTTTGTAATTAAAGGTATTGATAAAACTGCCCGTCCAATCAGGCATCCCCTTACCTAGTACTTCTGCCTTATTTGAACGCTTGGGGCGTCCTATTTGCTTCTTGTCGATTAGACCATTTTCAAAATCCTGTATCGTATAAATCCCTTCCCGCTTATATCCGTAAAAACTATTTAGATTTTCGCCTACGCGAACAATGCCATTTGGCCCCCCTACCCACCAATTCTTAAGCAAATCTTCATTGTTGTTGCCCAGCTTTAAGACTTTGTTTTTGTTGTAACTCATATTCAAGCTGCTATGCCAATTAAAGACCTGATTACGCCAGGGAACAGCGGCAATCAGGAACTCCAATCCGCGATTCCGGACAGATCCTATATTTCTCATAACAGAACTAAAGCCTGTGGAGAAAGGCAAGGGCGCTTCTAATAAGAGATCTGTAGTTGTCCTATTGTAATAGGAGGCATCAAAATTCAATCTATTTTCAAACAAGCCAAATTCCAAGCCTACGTCATAGGTGCCTGTTTTTTCCCAGCGTAAGTCGGGGTTGGCCATAGAACTAATATAAGAGTAGCCACTACGCTTGCCATCCAAGAGCAGCGTGCTCGAAGAAACATTTGCAATGGACATATAGGGCGGAATCTCTGAGTTCCCCGTAAAGCCATAACTGCTCCGTAGTTTCAGATTACTAATCCAGGACTGCCCTTGAAGAAAGCTTTCTTTCTCCATATTCCAGGCTAATCCAAATGAAGGGAAAAAAGCATATTTATTGTTCTTTCCAAACTTAGAAGAGCCATCATAACGGGCTGTTAATGTTGCCGAGTATCTATTATCATAAGAATATCCCGTACGCAAGAAATAAGAATTCATTGCCCATTTATTCCAATTAGAACTTGGTGGAGCAGGCTTATCGCCCACACTCAAATTATGCCAACCGAAAAAGTCGGAACTAAAGCCCTCGGTACGAGATCCACTATAGCTATAGCTGCGTTCTTGCCATGATAAGCCCGCCATAGCATTGATGCGATGGCGATTAAAAGTATTATTATACGTTAAGTAAGTTTCCTCCTGCCAGTAATAGACATCCGAATGCTGTATCTCTGCCCAGCCATTGGGTCTAGAGATATTATTTAAGGTAATCGAGGAGTAGGCTTTATACGCATGCTTATGGTTATCAACCCCAAATTGGGTTTTCAAATCCAGGCCTTTTGCAAGATGAAAGGTCAATGCCGCATTTCCAAACAACTGCGTATTATAGCGCATTCGCTTTTGTAAATCTAAAATCGAAACAGGATTTGCCATGCCTTCAAAGGCAAGTAAATTGCCAACAGTAGAAGAGCTAGAAGAGGTATTATTACCAGTTGGTTCCCGTACAGGCAACCAAGGCAACATTTCAATCATCGTCCGCCTAGCGTCTTGGCTTCCCCCATCTTCAGGCGTATAACGGCCCCAGCTGTGATTTACCAGAAAGTTAAAGCTGCTAGACAGCCAATTCTTCGGTTTAGCATCATAGGCAAGCTTGGCATTAACACGCTTATTATCGGTAAAATTTATAACCCCTTGTTGCGCCGTATAATTTAAGAATGCCCCTACAGAAGAGCTTTCATCCCCTTGCTGAACGTTAATTTGATGATTATGGGAAATAGCATCACGGGTAGCTTCTCGTTGCCAGTCCGTATCATATAAGGGGGAGCCATTGGCATCAAAATAATTCGGATCATTAAACCAATCTGTACGATCTAAAGACCAGAGGTGTCCCGTATATTTATTTTCATTTTCCAAACCAATCATAAAGGCATCAACCCATTCATTTGCATTCAAGACTTTCACATACCGCTGTGGAGCACTACTGCTCACGGCTGTTTGATAAGAAAAGTTTTTTCTACCATCTAAACTGCCGCGCTTGGTGGTAACAAGGATAACCCCATTTGCACCTCGGGCTCCATAAATAGCCGCAGAGGAAGCATCCTTTAAAACTTCTACGCGCTCAATATCATTAGGATTAAGCAAGTGGAAGCCCTCCATAACGACCCCATCAACTACATACAAGGGATCTGAGGAGGCATTAATTGTGGCAGTACCTCGAATAACGACCCGATTAGCATAGGCTCCAGGTTGAGCGGAATTAGAGTAAATATTTACACCAGCTGCCTTACCTCGTAAATTCTCCAAGGGACTAAAGCTTTGCGCTTTTAGCATATCGGGGCCTTTAACAATGGAAATTGAGCCCGTAACATCAGATTTGCGCATTGTTCCATACCCCACGACCACCAACTCATCAAATTGCATTTGAAGCGTCTGCAAAGCAAAGTCAACGACCGCAGATTGCACCGGCAGCTCCATCGGGGAATAGCCTATATAAGTCACGCGCAACTGCTGCCCAAAAGCACATTGAATGCTAAATCGCCCCTGTTCATCAGTTTGACTGCTAACGGCCATCCCCTTCACAGAAACAGTTGCTCCAGCAATGGGCTCGCCTGTGGAGGCGTCCTTGACCTGTCCAGTAATCCTTTGCTGTAGTAAACTGCTACTGCTTTCAGCATAATGCATGGGGTAAAAAACGGCGTAAGTAGGCTTAAAGCCCACACAAAAGGAAAAGGGTAACATCCACAGACAGACCCTCCTAAATCTAAGTTTGTTTAAATTCAACATAATAATATAGTTATTAATTAGTTAGCTAAATCGTTTTAATAAAATGGGAAAACGCTACATTCTTAATAATTACTACATATAATAAGAGTTGGTATATGCAAACAATGTCCAAAAGTTGGGTGCTTTTTTTGGACTATTGTATATGCCTCATAATCTAAATCTTATACTAAATAAAACATTTAAATTTTTTCTGCAAAATTTTTAACAAAAAAAACCTTTCTACGCGTAGAAAGGTTTAGGCTGTCAATCAATAAGTTAAGGCCGTTACAGGTTCCCTTTTTTTAGTTCTTCAAAAGCATAATGCGCTGACCTAGCCGAAAAAGCCATATAGGTTAGCGATGGATTTTGGGTGGAGGTGGAGGTCATCGCAGCCCCATCTGTAACAAAGACATTAGGCACTGCATGCAGCTGGTTCCACTTGTTAAGCATGGAAGTTTTGGGATCAGCGCCCATGCGCACCCCGCCCATCTCATGAATATCCAAGCCGGGTGCCTGCGCACTATCATCTCTCCGAATATTGCTAAAGCCAGCCGAAATAAACATATCCTCCATGGTATCCAAGTAGTCTTTTTTCATCCGCGCATCATTATCATCGTAATCAATTGCTATCCGCAAGAGGGGGACTCCCCAAGCATCGCGTTGATTTGGATCTAAGGCTACATAGTTGGAGACCTTAGGAATGGTCTCGCCCATCATATGCGAGCCCACGCCCCAGTTCCCAAGCTTTGGATGGAGCAATTCATGCTTTAAGTCTAGGCCTAAGCCAGACTGATCAGAACTGGCTCCACGCCATGCACCAAAGCCTGCCGCATAGCCCCGTAGGTAATCGGTCTCTTGCCGATATAGATTTCGAAAGCGAGGTATATAGCCCCCACCTGCCGGATTCCGCCCTGCGGTCGTATAATCCAACAAGCCCTCATACTCCGCATAAATACGGGCACTGTAATTATGAAAGCCTACATACTTACCCAAGGTATCACTATCATTGCCTAGCCCATTGGGAAACCTAGTCGAAGTAGAATTCAATAGGATCAGGTTGGAGTTTATCGCACCCGCATTCAGAAAGATTACCTTGGCGTAAAATTCAATCTCCTCCTTAGAATGGCTGTCTATAACGCGCACCCCAATAGCCCGCCCTTTGTCCGCATCGTATAAGATGGAATGCACCACCGCATCGGGACGCATCGTCAGATTGCCAGTCTTAGCAGCCCAGGGCAGCGTAGAAGCATTCGAACTAAAGTAGCCCCCAAATGGACAGCCCCGCTGACAGAGGTTCCGATTTTGACACTGCGCACGTCCTTGTTGCAAATGAATAGGCTGAGGCTTTGATACATGGGCACAGCGGGCTGAAATAACCTTGCGCTCCGCATATTTAACACGCAGATGTTCCTTAAAATACTTTTCCACCACATTTAAAGGGTAGCTGGGCAGAAACTCCCCATCCGGCAATTCCGGCAAGCCATCCAGATCTCCAGCAATGCCCGCAAATCGCTCTACATAAGCATACCATGGCTTTAAATCAGCATAGCGAATAGGCCAATCTACCGCAAAACCATCCCGTGCAGGGCCTTCAAAATCAAAGTCTGACCAGCGCTGCGTCTGTCGAGCCCAAAGCAAGGACTTCCCCCCTACCTGATAGCCTCGAATCCAATCAAATGGCTTCTGCTGTATATAAGGATGTTCCTTATCTTTTACAAAGAAATGTGCAGCATCCTCATTAAAGGCGTAGCACTTGCTTACAATAGGATTTTCTTCCTTGACTTTAATAGGCATCTCATTGCGATGTTCAAACTCCCAGGGTTGCATATTGGTGGTCGGGTAATCCTTTACATGCTGTACATCCCTACCCCGTTCTAATACCAAGGTCTTTAAGCCCTGCTCACACAACTCCTTGGCGGACCAGCCGCCACTTATGCCCGAGCCAATTACAATGGCATCGTAGGTTCTATCCTTTGCCGAATCAATATTTAGGTTTGCCATAAGTTATACCTTGACCTTTACAGCTCCATCATATCTGCCAGGAACCAGTTCGTAAATCAGTTTATTTTGCATAACATAGGCTGAATTCAGGTACCCTTGAATTGTCCTACGCTTGAGGACCTGTAAAAACAAGTCTTCCTGAGGAAGTCCCTCTAAATACTTTAAGAGCTTAGCCTGATCCTCAAATGGAATAGCCTGCACTTGCTCAAGTCCCAGCTTAAAGGCGCGCTGATCGGCTTCCGAATGACAATCATCCAGCATCTTCATCACAAACAAGTGCAGCTTTAGCTCCACGCCGCCTGGACTGTCGGATACGGGAATAATAGTCTCGACTAAGGCCGCTATCAAGGCTTCTTCCTTAGCCGAAAACACCATATTATTAAGTACAATAGAAGCCGATCCACCTGAGGTGGAACAGGAAGTCGCAATCATCAGCCCGCCTGCATAGACGAAAAGCTGCCGTATAGCCGTTCTTCGATTTATCATAAGGTTTACATATTTGGAATGTCTAATGTACAAATAAAATGTTTTATATAGTTGCTAAAACGTTTATCGCAATAATTTAGCAACCTCATCTAGGCCATTATACAAGCTCTGCTCATCCGCAAACTTTGCCCGCTCGGTAGGGTGCTGCGACACAACACAACAACGTAGCTCCGCTGCCTTGGCCGAGGAATAGCCCGTAAAAGTATCTTCTACAACCAGAATATCTGCTTTCTCCAGGCCCAATAATGAAATGCCAAGCAGATAGGGCTCTGGATTAGGCTTAGGGTTGGTAATACTTTCCCGCGTAACAAAAAACTCAAAGTAGGAAAGTAAATCATGTTGCCCCAAAACAGTATCAACGGTCTTCTTGTAGCTGGAAGTCACCAAGGCAATGCGCTTGTTTGCGGCCTTTAATTCTTGGAGGATTTCTCGGGCATAGGGCATTAAAGGAATATTTTTCATATCAGCCCCCTCATAGCTTGCGCGAGTCTCTTTCCACATGTATTCTTCGCTGGTAACAATCCCCCAATGGGCCTGCAAAAACTGCACATTATGCACTAAGGTATGTCCAGCAAAATAGCGTATCCAGTCTTCAAAATCAATCTTTAAGCCAAAGGAGCGCTCCAAAATAGGCTGCCAATTGGAAAAATAAAAAAACTCTGAATCAATCAATGTCCCATCTAAGTCAAAGAGGACTGCCTTTATATTACTCATGTTATAAATATAACCAGAATAATCTTAGCCTACTACTTTCGGTTTAAGCCCCTGATGCGCTACTATCCTATAAGGAGGTCGCTATTTA
>JASLCA010000152.1 GCA_030146225.1 Sphingobacterium sp.
TATTTCCATCAATTCCGGAACTTTTCATACGGCCTACATTGGCAAATGGATTGGAAACAACGCCTACATATTCGGGCACTTGTACCCTTTGTTGGAAGATTCCGTTGCGCTGATCTTTGAAGATGTCTACTACAAAATCCACCTTCTTGTTAAAGAGTTTACCTTCAATCCCTAAGTTGGATTTAATTGCTTTTTCCCACGCCAGGTTGTCTGCTCCGATCCGCGTCTCCTGAATGGTTTCAATGTCTGGTACGCCCCATACACTTCCAGACCCTTGATTGGCCTTGGTTAAATAAGGGAAGCGAATATCTGAGATCCGGTCATTTCCTACTGTACCATAGGAGGCTCTAATCTTAAAGTAATCCAACCATGGGGCTGCTGCTTGTACGGATTTATAGCCCGTTGGCACCCAGCCTACTGCTAGGGATGGAAAGAAGCCATATTGTCTGCCTGGCTGAAAGTTTTCGGAACCGGTGTAGCCAAAGTTGACATCCATCAGGTAGGTGTCCTTATAGCCATAGGTGAACCTACTGGATACACCTTGATAACGTAGTGGAATGGCACTCAGATTGCTCGTCGCATCATAGCTGTCTTTTGCATCACTGATATAGTAATAGATTAAGGCTGAGGTGCGGTGATCTGTATTAAATACTTGATCGTAATTGATGACTGACTCTAAGTGATATTTCCGGTATTGGCGTGTAGATCGGCTGTAGGATGCTTTTTGCTCTTGTACGGTCTCTTGCATAATTAGGGAGCCATCCGAGGCGCGACCTAAAGCTCTATACAGGGCTGGCTGTACGCGACGACGCTCGGCAAAGTAACTGTGGATGTCATAGGCACCTTGAATGCGAAACTTTAAGCCATCAAGTACATCCTTAAGATCCTGATTAAGGACTAATGTGGTCTTGCCTTTGTAGATTTCGTCGGCAGCCTTACCTGTACGGTTTATCATAACGGATGGGGAAGAAAGGTAGCCCGATCCGAATGCAGGTAACATCCCGTTTGAAAACTGTGTTGGAAGTGCTAAGGGGGTCAGTGAAGACTGTGCATCCCATATAAAGTCAGTATTGGCTAGGCCTGGCTGTGCTAGCTTGGATAAAAACCCATCGGAACCTAAGAATACCTTGGTCGTTTTGGTCAGGTTAATATCTAGGTTAATTCTATAGTTAAAGGTGTTGAAGCCTACATTGGAGCTGTACACACTGTTCTTGTCTACCTTATAGGCTGCGGTCTCACTCTTTCCGCCAAGGCTTAAAAAGTAGCGTGCAACTTCTGAACCACCGCGGCCACTTAAGTAATAGCTTTGACGCCAGAAGTTCTTGTTTAGGATTTCTTCTTGCCAATCCACATCTGGGTACATATCTAAGTCTAGTCCATCTCGAATAATACCCATTTCGGTCTGATTGTATAGGGGGCTTTCGCCACGGACGACTGTTGCTTCGTTGGCTAGTAAGGCGTAATCGTAAGCGCCTAGGAATTTGGGTAAGCGCTTGAGTTGGGATAGGGTGGTATTGACTCTGGCTGTCAGTTGCATCCGATCTACTAGGCCTCTTTTGGTGGTTACTAGGATTACGCCATTTGCTCCACGTACTCCATATACGGCTGTTGCTGAGGCGTCTTTCAGGATGGAGAAGCTTTCCACATCGGCTGCATCTATGGTGTTTAAATCGCCTTCTAATCCATCGATAAGCACCAAGGCACTGTTGTTCGCCCCAAATGTGCCAATCCCACGTATCCAAAATTCGGATATATTCTTCCCTGGCTCGCCGCTACCTAGTCTGGATATTACTCCAGCAGCTCGACCGCCTAGTAGGTTGGCTATGGAAGGGGAGGGCGCTTGTAGGTCTTTGACATCTACTGTGGTAATGGCACCTACGGAACTGATCTTACGCTGCACATTTCCTAAGCCCACGACGATAACTTCATCTACGTTGGTGGCATTGTCGGCGAGATTAATCAATAGGTTGTTACTGGACTCTACGGCTAAATGCTCGTAGGCTTCATAGCCTACATTGCTAAAGGCTACCTTGTCCCCATAGCTAGCTTTGATGCTGAATTTCCCTTGGGTATTGGTGGATGTTCCAATAGAGGGCTTGTCTTTTATATATACGGATACGCCTGAAACGGGATTGCTGTCCTTGTCCAGCACGGTACCCGATAGCGTTAACTCTTTCACTTGCTGTGCATAGGTCGTCGGTATGACAAAGCATAATGACAGCATGCACATAATCTGAATGAACTTCATTTTATTAGATAGCTTTAATAATTTTTATGATTATTTATGGTCTTAATACATTTAGGGAAGGGCTTATTCTATCACTAGCTTACGTATACGGGCATTGCTCCAATCCGCGATATATATATCCCCCTGCTCGTTGACAGCTACTCCCCATGGTTGATTAAACAAGGACTCTACTGGCCCGCCATCTTTGTATCCAGCTGTGCCGGGCTGTCCTGCTACCGTCGTTACAATGTTGTCTGCGGAGACCATACGTATACAATGATTGCCGTAGTCAGCGACAAACATGTTTCCGCTATTGTCAAATTTGATGTCCTTTGGGTAGTTGAATAAGGCATCTGCTAATGGCCCATCTCTAAAGCCACTTCCGCCTGGTGCATTTAAGCGTTTAAAGCCACCTGTGCCTTTTGGATCTCTTAAGTCTAAGACCGAAATCCCTTGTCTAAACTCGGTAGGGGTAGCGTTGGAGTGTAAGGTAATATACAAGAGGTATGGCTTTGCCGGGTTTATGGCTTGTCCATATTGTGAACCATAAGGACCTTGGTGTACGATGGTTGCCTCAAAGGTTTCTGGATTTATCTTAGCAATCTTTCCATCTCTATAGCGGGTGTACAGGTGCCCGTCATAGGGACAAAATGTAATAAAGTTTTTATAACGATCGGCATCTACAATGGAGCTTAGATCGGAAGGGGAGAACTTGGCATTGCGCTGACGTGGATACCATGCTTCTCTGGGGTCAAAGGTAAAGATTACCTCCTTGGTAGATTCATGGGCTGCGGTAAGCATGCCTGTAGCACGATCCACGGTAAGTCCATTGGCAAATAGAATACGGGCGGCTGCTTCAGATTCAATTAAGGGCGTGACAATGTTTTGCTGTTCATTGATCCTGGCTACCCCAAATGTTGCTGGGCTTCCTCCATCACGCCAAGACATAAAGATATTGCCTTCAGCATCTAAGTCTAGGTACTTGCCATATACTTCGGCTTCTGATAATACCCCTGGTTTAAAGTTTTTCTTGCCATTTCCAGTTACGGTGCTTACCTGGGCCTGTGTATGGTAGGTAAAGTTGTTGTCATAGATGACGGAGTCTTTCCCGATCACAATGGAGATACGAGGATCAGCTCCTGGAAGTCTTGGTACGATAGCATAGATGCGACTGCCGTTAGAGGAGATAATAGAGGCCTTTGCATTGTTGAAATACACCTTGATCTTACTTGCATCGGATCCAAAGTTTTCTCCATCTAGTAGGATCTTGTCTCGTGCGCCCCCTTCGGTTGGATAGAAGGAGGAAAGTACTATCGCCTTGTTGGGATCATGTACTGTACCAGCGAGCTCACTTTTGCTATCACATCCGGAGAAACAAAATATTGTTCCCAAGAAAGAAGCTAACAATAGGTAGCGATTCATTGCATAATTGTTTTAAGTTAATATTTGTGTTTGATGCCGCAATATTAACCTTACAATATGTCTTTGATATTAACTATAAGTTAGCTTTCGGGTTATTTATTAGACTAAAATATAGGGAAACAAATAATAAATTAACATTTATCACTTTATTAAAATTTTAAGCTTAGTCTGGGTATCGTTTAGGATGTTGTTTTGTCTGGCTATATTTTCTTTAATTGTTAATCTCTTTATTACTCTTCGCTAGGGATTGGGATGTATTTAATAATGTAAAAGACAATCTTAAGAGGCTTGTCTTTTACATTATTAATCTCTTCTGCTGGGTTGTCTACTCGGCTAAAAATATATCCACAACTTTGTTTGTTACATTTTTTAGTTCATGGATAAGCTTTTTCGTGTTTACATCGTAGACTAGGATACTTCCTTTTAATCTTTCGTTGGAGCTTGGATCGTATGTACAAATAAATAATCTAGGAGATATGCTGTTACTCGAAGTGATCTGATATTTTAGTGCTGTGATAGCCCCTAAGCTGGCGTCTACATCTAGATAGGGCGTGAAATTCAAGCTGACTAAAGATGATTTATATATTTTGCTTTTAATAGCTAGGTAGGCATCTCCTATGTGGTTTTCGAAGATGGACATGGGCGCTCCACTGCTTAAGCCTGGTAGGCTTTGCACACCTAAATATGTCAATATGGGCAAATAGGGTTGAGCATAAGCTGCATTGAAATCGGAGAGATGAATGCTATTATCCTTTATGGTAAAGACTTTGCTATTAAGCAACTCGGTGCTATTGACATAGGAGCTATAGGAGCTGGCTATTCTATGTCCGTCGAATAGTCCTGTAGGGCTTTCAATGTCTAATACCCGATCCAATAAGCCCCTATTGTATACGATTCCTATTGAAGGATCTGAGTTTGGATAGGCGGATAGTAACTTAAAGGTCGAACTTAGCAAGTCAAAGCCTATTAGGGAGCGAATACCACTAAATCTATTTGCATCCCCAATTAATGCATCGTCTAATCTATAGTCTGCTGTATTATCAAATAGCAGCGAATGCCGAAAGAGGTTGTTTTCGTCATAAAAGGCTATTCTACCGTTGCTGATAAAATAGGTTCTTCCAATGCCTTTTAAGTCAACATGGGATGGGTTGAATTCATATTCATTGCCCCAACTCCCCATGTAAGAGTTTTTGTCAAAAAAACGTACTGGCGCATATCGAGTGAGGTCCGCAAGTACTACGCTGTATTGTCCTTCTTTGGAGAGGATGTACACTTCCCACCTATAATCATCGGGGCCGCTGTTGTATTTTCTAACTCCATTCATTCGCAAAGGGTACTTGCCAAACTTAGTGCCGTTAATATTATCTGAGTTTGTGATGAAATTAAGATCGTCTGATACGGCCTTAAAGCTTAAAATCGTATTGTGATTGTCATCTTCATTTAAGAAGAAGTAGCCTCTTCCGTAGGGGGATGTTACATTTACAGCAAAGGCCTTTTTATATTGTAAACCTGTATTATGATCTATTAGGACAAACTGTGCTTGATACAAGGCTATTGGAAGATCAATGGTTAGGTCTAAATTCTTGTTTTTAGAAACGGTATCTTTCTCTATAATCCAAAGGTAGGATATGTTGGGATTACTGTCCTCGAAGAGGCTATTAATTCGAGGTTCTATTTTAAGCTGCTGACCAAATAAGACATCATAATTTTTATTACTGCCTTCTCCAGTTTTAATATCTATAATGGTATAGCTGTTGACTTTTATGTAATCGTAATTTCCTAAATCCTTTGAACAAGACGCTAGGATTGCTATTAGGATTAAATATATTATTAGTTGCTTTTTCATGTTTAAAATTGATAAGGTATGCTGACTCTTGGGTTTGCCGGGTCTCCGCCTTCATAGACAAGGTTTTTTTCGAAGTATTCCTTTAGTTGACTGATAAATACAAAGGTGCTTGGGTACCATCCTTGATGTGCACGGCTAGGCATGTTTTTATAATTATAGGTGTAATTCATATAGCCGTCAGCTTTCTCATGATAGATAATGGACCAAATCTGGTACTTCTCTTGGGAGTAGGGACCAAATACTGACTCCCAGGTTGTCCACCAGTCGGGCTTGAGCAGTATATTTGAGACATCAATTTTGATTTTTTGATTGTTAATATAGCCTTGATCAAAATGCTTATTTGGCTGTAATTTAATCGTTAGCCGCTTGGCTTTTATCCGCAAGGCATCGTGCTTGCTCAACACTAATACTAAGGAGTCAGTAAACTGGTTTTTTCTGATAATGTTATGGCTTATTTTGTAATGCACTGGTTCTAGCGTAC
>JASLCA010000164.1 GCA_030146225.1 Sphingobacterium sp.
TCAGCAGCCTTTTGTGGCAGGGATGATGAATAGAAACGTCCGCGATGTATGCATGCATTTACATCAATGGCATGCTATGTTCTTGGACTGGTATACAGTCGGCATGCAAGCTGGAAAGCCACTTATGCCAGCCAAAGGCTATACCTGGAGAGAAACAGCGCAATTGAACAAAGTGATTTGGGCGGCCTGTCAAACTGTTGCCCTAGCCGATGCGATTGCGCTACTCGCGCAATCCTATGCTGATGTGCAAGCAATTATTCAAAGTCATTCCGATGCGGAATTGTTTGAGAAAAGAAGATATGCCTGGACAGGTACGACTTCGCTGGGAGCCTATTTAGTATCCGCCAGCTGCAGTCATTATGCATGGGCTATAAAGATAATTAAGAAGGGCATAAAGCCATTAAATTAAGCGCTATAAAGACTTAATCTAATGGCTTTTGTAAAAGCTATTCTTCAAGCTTAAGCTGTCCATCTAGGAGTTGAATAATACGCTTGCCATAAGCCGCGTTTTTATCCGAATGTGTGACCTGTATAATCGTAACCCCAGCTTCATTAAGTTCCTTAAATAGCATCATAATCTCTTCTCCCTGTTTGGAGTTTAGGTTGCCCGTAGGCTCATCTGCCAAGAGCAGTTTCGGGGAAGCCGCCAAAGCGCGCGCAATACCTACTATCTGCTGTTGACCGCCTGAGAGTTGCGTAGGGAAGAGGTCTTTCTTTCCAACTATGCCGAAGCGATCCAAGAGGTCTGCTACAATAGCTTTGCGCTCCTTGCTGCTATGGTTGCTGTAGATTAGTGGGGTTTCAATATTTTCATAAACGGTCAATTCATCAATCAAGTGATAGGCTTGAAATACATAGCCCATATAAGCCTGTGACAAGGCCGTTCTTTTTTTTGCCTTCAGCGCTAAAACATCCTCCCCCATAAAAATATACTTGCCTTCATTGGGTTCATCAAGCATGCCTATAATATTTAAGAGGCTTGACTTTCCAGAGCCTGAGGGCCCCATAATGGTGACAAAGTCCCCCTCCTCTATGCTTAGATTTACATCCTTCAATACATAAGAACGCGATCCCCCAATACTATACCACTTAAATATATTTTCTAATTTTATCATAATCTTATCCTTATAAATCAGTTATCTTGCGCATGGTCTTGCCATAATAAGTCTCGGACTTAATACCTTTAGCCGCTGCAGTCAATTCTATTTTTATACTATCTGTTCGGGGGGCCTTTGCAATAAACTTTTGTAATACTTCCGATTTGTAGTAATCCGAATGAATAGCGCCCAGCTGTGCAATCAATAATTTCCAGTCAGCTTCTTTCAGTTCTGCATAGGCCAATTTGCTCAATACTTCGGATTTGTAATAATCGCTTTTAAGTGCAGTCAGCAACTTTAACGCTTCATGATACCCTTCTGCATCTGGGCTTTGCTTGGCAAAAATATTCTTTAGCAACTCCGCTTGGTAATAATCCGACTTTATCTGCTGGGCTACTTGAATAGCCTGGGTTTGCTGCGCCTTACTGATGGGGACCTCATTGATAAATCGATTAAGGCAGGTATATTGATAATAGTCACTACCTATGCTAGTGGCCCCTTGCAAGTAAGCGTTCAAAACCTGATTGTTTTGTAGGCTTTTTGCCGTGACTTCATTTAGAATTTCCGACTTGTAGTAATCCGACTTTAGGGACTCGCTAGCATAACCTAATAGCTGAGTCGTTTCGCTGGTCACTACATCCATGGCTAAGATGCTTTTTAAGTACAGGCTTTTCGGAAAGTCAGATGGCAATCCTTTAACCTCCTGTAATAAGCCCTCGATACCATTTTTAGCATAGATTCTCCTAGCCCGCGCTTTAGCATCAAGGCCCTGGTTAATTAAATCTTTAATCGAAGCCTGTAAGAAGGATTCCTCCGCAGGGCTAAAGGCGGTCTTTAATTCCCCATCGATTTTATACTGCACATTTCCTTGCCTATCCCTGCTGACTTCCAACTTGCGCGCGCCAGTACTGTAGTTTATAGCTGCATCATTACTCAATTCGGCTATCCGCCTATCATCATCACTAATGCGAATAAACCCCTTTACTTTAATCTTTTTATTTTCTTTTTTATTATTTATCTCCCAAGTGGAGGTAGACTCAAGTTGGTTATTTTCTTGGGCTTGAACAAAGCTCAAGAAAATAACCATAAGCAAGCCGATTAGTAGGGTATTTTTCATAATATGTGTTTTCATAATTGTTTACTCATTACGTAAGCTGTTAATGGGGTTAGCACGTGCCGCACGCAGCGCTTGCCCACTAATCGTAAGTAGGGTAATGCCTATAGAAAGGAGTGCTGCAATTGCGAAGATGCCCCAATGCAGTTGATCCCTAAAAGCAAATTGCTCCAGCCAATTTTGCATTAACCAGCCCGCTATAGGCGCTCCAATAAGGAAGGCCAACAGGGCTAATTTAATAAAATGTGCACTTAGTAAAAGGATAAGCCTGCCTACAGAAGCTCCCAAAACTTTGCGAATACCTATTTCTTTGACTCTTTGTTGGGCTTGGAATGCAGCTAAAGAAAGCAGTCCCATGCAGGAAATTCCAATCGATATAAAAGAGAAGAGCAGCATCGACCGGCTTGTCTGTTGTTCATACTGATATAAGCGGGCGTAATCATCATCTAAAAAATGATAAGCAAAAGAGGATTGAGGTTTAACCAGCTTCCAATCCTGTTCAATCTTGTCCAAGCTAGTTTGGATGGCGCTTCCAGCAGCAATCTTAACAAAGATATTTCCAAAGTAGTAATATTCAGGGAATAGAACTACAGGCTTTATTTCCTCCTTAAGTGAGTTGAAATTAAAGTCTTTTAGCACCGTTTTAATACGCCCCTCACGTCCATTTAGATCGATATGCTTGCCAATGGCTTCTTCTGCTGTCCAGCCTAGCGCTGCAAGCAGGCGCTCGTTGACCATAAAGCTTTGTTCATGGGCAGCCGTCGTATCTCTAGCGCGTTGAATGTCCAAATCTGTTAATGGGGCTCCAGCCAGTATGGGGATTTCAAAGAGCGATGCGAAATCCTTTTCAATAGGAATGGCCGTTACACTCATACCAAAGTCTGCAGGCTTTCCTTCTGCACTTTGCAGCGAATACCCCCCTTGAATATTTACGGGAGAGTCATAAGAAGCGCTTACTGCGCTTATCTCGGCATGACTTAGGAGCTTGTTTTTTAGGGTAGTTCTATCGGCATCTGAAAAGGCGCGACCATTTAGAACTACGATTTGGGAACGTGCTAGGCCAGTATTGGTCGTCTGTATATAGTGCAACTGTCGGCTTGTCACGAGGGTGCAGATAATAAATATGCTGGATAGGGAAAATTGTACAACAAGAAGTATATTACCAAGGGTAAAGCCTTTATTGCTAAGGTTTGTTTTTCCTTTTTGTGCTTGGCTAAGCTTAAAGGAAGAGATCAGGTAAGCAGGCCAACTTCCAGCTAGAATAGCCAATCCCATCGCAAAAGTCAAGGTTCCTAGATAGAATAGGCTGCTCGTCTTTAAGCTTAAACTCAAGGCGGTGCCTATATAGGCTGCAAAAGCTGGAAGTAAAAAGTAGCTTAAAACAATCGCAATTAACAAGGCGATTATCACCATGAGACTACACTCGATAAGGAAAGCTTGAAAGACCGAAAGGCGACTTGCCCCAAGCATCTTGCGGACCCCGACCTCCTTTGCGCGTTCATTGGCGCGTGCTAGGCTAAGGTTGACAAAATTAATACAGGCCATCGCAATTATACTTAAGGCTAAAGCCGAAAAGATATATAGGTACCGTAGATTTCCGCTGCCTGCGGCAGAATGTAGATGCACATCTGCTAGTTGTTCTACATAAATTTCAAAGTTTTTGCCATCCTGAAGTTCACTGCTGAACATCTTTTGCAGGCTTGCATTAGCCTTTTCCTGTAAGGACTTAAAGTCTTTGGAATCCTTGAGTAAGACTAGGGTAAGGTCATTGGCACTATTCCATTTAGGTTCCTGATAGCGTTTAAGACTTTTATTCGAGAGTATAGCAGTAAAAGATAATTCCGTGTAGGTTGGTGGATTAGGAATTATGCCCACCACCTTCCAGGGTTGTCCATCAATATTTAGGAACTGATCCAAGGCCTTGTTTCCAGGGAAGTACTTTTCTGCCATAGCCTGGGTAAGCACGATTTGGAAAGGTTCCTGGAGCGCAGTCTGTACATCCCCCGCCAAGAAGGGGTAAGCAATAACATCGAAAAAATCTTGGTCGGCATACTTGAAGCCCGCCTCCCGAATTTTTTCAGTAGCATGTTGCACTAAGCCTTCTTGGTTATAGGCATAAATCCGAACAGCCTTCTCTACCTCGGCAAAGTTTTCCTTTAGCATAGGAGCCACGGCAGTAGGGCTCATCGGGGAATAAGAGAACTCAGGTTCGCCTGTGGCTTGGTAGCCATAAGAAATATACGCTATACGCGCCGCATTGGGGTGGAAACGATCATAACTACGCTCATGAATTACATAGGCGCCTAAAAGTAGAAAGCAAGTTATCCCAAGGCTCAGGCCTAAGATGTTTAACAGCGAGAAACCTCTATTCTTACGGATGTTCCGCCATGCTGCATGTGTTTTTCTCATAGAAGAATAAATTGCGCAAACCAATTTGCTGTTTAGTACCTTGCCAAACTTATAACAATTAATAGTCCCTTGTTATAACGAGCTTAATATAAGTGTTTTGCGATTGAATGCATAACTGTATGCTGTTCGATTTCGAACAGTAAGCGTTCACCTACGTACATAGTCTAGCTAGCGGAATAAATAGGTACAAGCCCTATTCATCCTTCAAGCTATTAATTGGGTTGCCCCTGGCTGCGCGAAGCGTTTGCCAAGTTATTGTTCCTAGTGCAATTGCTAAGGTTAATAAGCCGGCCATAGCAAACATCCACCACGCCATATCAATACGGTAAGCAAAACTATCCAACCAGTTATGCATGAGCCACCATGCCAGCGGAGCTGCTAGGAGGAAAGCAATGGTGATTAGTTTAATAAAATCTCGAGATAAAAGCAATACAATGCTCGAAACCGAGGAGCCCAAAACCTTGCGAATGCCAATCTCTTTAATCCGTTTATTAATCATTAACAAGGCCAAAGCAAATAGGCCCAAGGTGGAAATTACAATAGCGATAATGGCCCCACTTATAATTATTTTAACAAAGCGTTGCTCTTCAGCATACATGTTTTGTGTGTTTTCATCAAGGTAGGAGGCTTCTATACTGGCTTTCGGGTTTACCTTTTTCCAGATATGCGTTACCTTGTTTAGCTGTGCAGCAAGCTCCTCCCCATTGACCCGAACAAAGACATAAGCAATCTCAAAGATGGCCGGATTGATGGAAAGGGTGAGAGGCTCCACCTTGCGCCGCAAGTCCTGAAAGTTAAAATCATCAAAGACACCAATTACCTGTGGATTTCCCTCCAAATCTACTGTCTTTCCTAAGATTTTTTCGGTTCCGCCCAGTTGTTCAGCCATCTGCTCATTAATAATAATAGCTGTAGTATCCATGGCGAAATTGCGATCAAAATCCCGCCCCGCAATAAGTTTTATATCCAATGTCTTCAGGTAATCATAGTCGATGCGCATAAAATTGGTAGAAATACGTCGGCCTTCAAATTCATAGCCAAAGCGGCTTGTGGACATGCTGCCATCTCGTCCGCGCCCTAAGTTGATATCTGAGGCCGTGACCGATTCTACCCAGGGTTCGGCGGCCAATGCTACGCGCAGCTGTTGAAGTGCAAGCTGCTTATTTATACCTTCTCCCATAGGGATACTAATCACTGAAGACTTGTTGTAGCCCAAGGGTCTATTGCTAATATACTGAAGTTGAAAGCTTATAATAATTGTAGCCAGCATCAGGATAATAGCGACCGTAAACTGCAAGATGGTAAGGCTATTCCGAAGGCTACTGCTTTTTATGCGTGCAGTACCCTTTAAACTTTCTAAGATATTGCGCTGTGCAATGCGCCAAGCCGGGTAGCCCCCAGCGAGTAGGGTCATCAGTATAAATGCAAGGCTAAAAAAGAGCAGGTTCTTAAGCGTAAATAGATCCCCTATACGCAGCTGGTAATTCATCAAGGCATTGTATTCAGGGATCAGTAGCCAAGCCAAGGCTAAGCCTATAAAGAGTGCTATACAACTGATCAGGAAGGACTCTGTCCACAGCTGTGCGACAAGTTGCCGGGTGCTACTTCCAAGGGTTTTACGCGTACCTATTTCACGATTTCGTGAAAAGGAGTTCGCCAAGGACAAGTTAATAAAATTAGAACAGGCAATAATGAGCACTAAGCCTGCAATTAGTAGCAGGATCCAAGGGAATAAAGGAGCATTGCCTTGTCCTAAGCCTAAGTTATTGCGATGATACTGCGCTAAAGGCAAGGCATGTAAGGAAAGAAAACTACCATTTTGATCGATTATAGCCCCATCTCGCTTAAGCTCCTCTTGACTTTTTGCAAAATGCAAGTCCATAAAAGACTTTGACCTTTGCGTGAATTGTGCATCATTAACCTGTTGGTCAGCAAGTTTGATAAATACCGAATGATTTCTATTAGACCAGTTTTCGGCTTGGCTTAAAAAGCTGGGATTAAGTTCAAAACGCAGCAAACTATTAAAGGTTATGCTGGAGTTTTTTGGAATAGCGGCCAAGACGCCGGTTATAATTTTGCTGCTCCAGACGCCCTCCTGATTAACTTCTACCGATTTTCCGAGGACATCTGTCGTTTCGAATAAAGCCAGCGCCATGGCTTTATCTATAACCAGGTTGTCCAGTTGATCCAATGCTTGAATATTGCCCTCAAGCATTGGAAAACTAAAGATGTGTAGGAAATCTGAATCTACATATTTATTGTTAGCGCTAAATTGTTTATCCCCATTTCGAAGGACTAATCCTGAATTTAAGTACCTGCTGGCAAAGGCAATCTCAGGCATTTCCTTCTTTAACAAAGGGCTCAATAAGCCTGGCATCGTGGCATTGTTTTCCAAGCCTTTGGAAGTTTGACTCTGCGTGTATAGCAAGGCAATCTTCTCCCGATCCTTATGAAAATTGTCGAAAGAAAGTTCAAACATCGCTGTCAGATACAGCAGGGTAGCAGCAGCTATTGCTAAAGCAAGCCCGGTTAGCTGGATCGCGCTTAACGCCTTTGTTTTCTTTATACTGCGCCAAGCTATTTTTAAATGCTGTTGTATCATAATTTTATTCTTATTAAAACTTACTCATCTCGCAAGCTGTTTATGGGATTAGTTCTCGCTGCACGGATGGCCAATGCACTTATAGTGAACAAGGCAAGGCAAATGGAAAATAAGCCAGCTACTGCAAATGTCCACCACTGTATGTCAATGCGGTAAACGAAGTCTGCCAACCATTTATTCATAATCCACCATGCGATAGGTGAGGCGATAATAATTGACAAGATGACCAGCTTCAGAAAATCCTTTGAGAGCATAGCTACAATACCCGATACCGAGGCGCCAAGCACCTTGCGAATGCCAATCTCCTTTTGCCGCTGCATGGTCGCAAAGGAAACTAAACCGAGTAAGCCTAATGCCGCAATAAAGATGGCGAAGCCTGCAAATATTGCCGTCAAGGTGCCTGTACGTTTTTCATACACAAACTTAGACGCATAGGCTTCATCCACAAAGCGGATGCTGACAGGGTCATTTGGATTATATTTTTTTAAGATAGCCGACAAGCCCTCCATATTGTCCACGAGCTTATGCTGTGTATTTAGCCGTACATGTATAAAGCCAAACCAGCTCGCAGGTCCTTTGACAATCATAGGCTCAATCTTTTCAAAAGGAGAACTCCAAATAAAGTCCTGTATAACCCCGACCACATGCAATGTCTCCTCGTATTGCGTGCCTTTTTGCGCAATGATTTGTGCGCCTACAGGCTCGCTAAGCCCCATGCGCTTGACAGCTGCTTCATTCAGCAGGACCGCAGTAGAATCTGTCGCATAGGTATAGCCATCGATATCGCGTCCTGCTAGGAGTTTTATACCCATGGTATGGGTAAAGTC
Source organism: Sphingobacterium sp. (assembly GCA_030146225.1). Lineage (GTDB taxonomy): Bacteria > Bacteroidota > Bacteroidia > Sphingobacteriales > Sphingobacteriaceae > Sphingobacterium. Next base: position 8,050 of record JASLCA010000164.1, read on the forward strand.
GACATCGCTACTCATCATATTAAAAACGGCTTCAAAATCTTCAGGCTTGCTATTTGGCCAGGAAAAGCCCCAGCTATTGCTCGCATAATGGCTGATACGGCCCAAGGTTTTGGTAACATGGCTAGCAATACCTTTTTCCAATAGTTCCTTGCGAATAAGATTGTAATTTTTTCCGAGGTCACCATCCAATGCTGCATAAACAAGGTCTTGTTGATTATAGCCTTTATCTCGATTTTGTCCATGCCGAATCTGCTGTGCAATAATTAGCGTACAAATCCCCAGGCAGATAGAGATGGTAAACTGTGCAGCCACCAGTATTTGTCGCGGCTTAAAGCCTTGGCGAAAGGCATGAAAGTTCCCCTTTAAGGTTTTGATCGGCTCAAAGGAAGCCAGCACAAATGCCGGGTATATGCCCGCAGCCAAGGCTGTAAATAAGATAATACCTATAAATAGACTCCAAAAAATACTTGCCTGCCCGCTAATGCCAATCGCTGTCCCATTAAGGGTGTTGAAATAGGGCAATGCAATAAGGGTAAGAACAATAGCAAGCAGCCCCGCACATACTGTCAATAGCAGTGATTCTGTTAAAAATTGAACAATTAATGTTCTTTTAGGTGCGCCCACCACCTTACGAACGCCCACCTCTTTAGCTCGACGCTCAGCGCCGGCAGTACTTAGGTTGATAAAGTTAATACAAGCAATCAATAGAATGAAAAAGCCGATAAGGGCAAACATTTGTACAGTAACTAGGTTGCCAGCAAGCATTTTTCCATTTTCAGACTTGTTGTACAAGTGCCAACGCGCAGCTGGATACAGATAGATTGTCGCTTGCGTTTCATTGTTGGTATGCTCTTTAACCAAATTTTCAATCTTATTGTTTACGGCAACTAGATTGCTGTTTTCCTTTAGGAGTACATAGGTTTTATGATTATAACTTGTCCAGCTTGGCGTTCCGTCCATGCCACCCCAGCCAGCTACCTTCAGAAACTCCCAAGAACAAAAGAGTGTCTTACCATAAAAACTCGAGTTGCTAGGGATGTCCTCAACTACGGCTTGTACCTGCATGCTAGCAAGGCTATCAATATGTACTGTTTTCCCGATAGGGTTTTCTGTTCCAAATAAATTTTGGGCTAAGGATGCTGTAAGTACAATATTGTTTGGCGAAGACAATGCTTTTGCCGTATTGCCCGCCAAGACCTTAAAGTCAAAGAGATCAAAAAAAGCGGCGTCGGAGGCTACCCCTGCAGCCCTAAAGCGTTCATTATTGGTATACAGCATTTGATGTACATCCCCCGTACGTACGACGGCTTCTATTTCGGGATGATCTTGTTGCAGGATGGGACCTAATACAGCGGGAGTAGCACCCCATGTATGCGCTTCCCCTTCGAAGGTATCCAAGGTATAGACCTGGGCGATTCGATCTGCTTTCGTATAGAAAGTGTCAAATTTTAATTCTGAATTGATCCACATGCCAATTATTAAGGCAATGCTAATACCTAAGGCTAAGCCGAGGATATTGATACTGGCATAAGCTTTATTTTTTTGTAAAGTCCGCCAAGCTATTTTTATATGATTTTTTATCATGATTTTTTATACTAGTTGATTAGCCCAGATTATGATTGTAGCATCTACCTTGCAAAAAGGCTAGAAAAAGACTAGGCATACTTTCTACCGCTTCAGATCTTCTAATTATTAATCGTCTCTAAGACTTTGAACAGGATTAGCTAAAGCAGCTCTGATGGCCTTGTAGCTTACTGTAGCCATGGCTATGCCTATTGCGATAGTCCCTGAAAAGACCAACATCCACCACTGAAATTCAATTCTATAGGTAAAATTGTTAAGCCAATTGCTCAGCAACCACCAAGCAATAGGGGCGGCAATTAAAATTCCGATAAGCACCAGCTTTATAAAGTCCTTGGAAAGCATGCTGGCAATGCTGAGCACCGATGCGCCTAAAACCTTCCGAATCCCAATCTCTTTAATACGTGTCTCCGCGATATAGGATGCTAAGCCAAATAATCCCAAGCAAGATATAAATATGGCCAACAAGGAGAAAAGCATAGTAAGTCTGGCCATCTGCTCTTGATCCTTAAACTTTTCGGCATAGCGTTGATCTACAAAGTTGAAGGTGAAAGGGTAGTTCGGGTTTATGATTTTTAAAGTCTTTTCTATCCCCGCTAAGTTGTCTTTGAGGGGCTTTGTCGGATTTGTCCGTACAACAATATTGTAGAGGTAGTTTTTTGAAGGATAAATTAATAAGGGCTTTATATCGCTATAAGGGTCACCTGAAATATGATCCTGAAGCACCCCTGCTATTGTGTAGTTTGTATCGCCCCATTTTAAGTTTTTTCCAACAGGATTTTCTAGTCCCATACTTTGGATAGCCGTCTCATTTAGTAATACCATCGCACTATCCGCGGGCATACGAGCAAGATCAAAATCACGACCTTCAACTAAGGTTAGGCCCAAGGTGCTTACAAAGTCACTTTCAGCCCTGATAAGTTCAAAAGAGCTATTCTTAACCTGTTCTGGACTTGCTCCTTCCCAAGCAAAGCTGCCCCCAGCAGTTGAAGCATTGCGGGTTATGGTCCAGCCTGTACGGGTAACTTGCTCCGCCAAGCCGCTTTGTAAAAGCTCACTCTTTAATACGCCGTAATTCTTGTCTATATCCCCTTCTGCAGGGATTTCAATTAAATGCGCGACTTGATAACCAGTCTCTCTTTCGCCTGCATGCTGAATCTGTAGTCGGATAACCAAGCTGGCAACAATCAACAGCACCGCGATACCAAATTGCAGGATTACAAGACACTCGCGAAGGCTAATTGGAAAGCGAAATCCTCCCTTGTTGCCCTTTAAATTCTTTAAAGGATTAAGTGCCGATAGCACAAAAGCAGGGTATATCCCAGCCATTAAGCCTGTCAAGAGCACAAATGCCAAGGCGCAAAGCCATAGGCTAGGTTCCGACCAGTTTATTTGGATTGGTTGATCAAGGATGCTATTAAAGACCGGCAGAAAAGCCAGCAGCAGGAGCATAGCAAGCATTCCAGCAAGCAAAGCAAGTAAAGAGGATTCAATCAAAAATTGTTGAATAAGGCTAGATTTACGCGCGCCAACCACCTTGCGAACCCCCACCTCTTTACTCCGTTTCTGACTGCGTGCCGTCGCCAAATTCATAAAGTTTATACAAGCAATTAGCAAGATTAATAGGCCAAGGCCAGCAATCATCCGCACTTGATTAATCTTACCAGCTACTGGAACCCCATTTTCGCATGTGCTATAAAGGTGCATCTTAGCCATAGGATACAAGAATATGGAGGAATGCTTTAAATCAGTTGCCTTACTGCTTAGAAATGGGGCAATCTTTTGATTGAAAAGTTCTAAATCCGTATTGTCAGCAACTTTTATAAAGGTATAATAGGTGTTGGTATTCCAGTTGCTGCCTGAATTAGCAATGGTTTGGGCTGTTAATGGGATAAGATAACTGAAGTCGAAATCCGTATAGCTGGGGAGATCCTTTAGGACCCCCGTAACCAGATACGGCTTATCATTGTTCATGATTATATGCTTGTTAATTGGGTTTTCGGCTCCAAATAAATTCTTAGCAAGCGATTCAGTAATAACGATATTATAAGGGGAATTCAAAGCCTGCTCGCTGTTCCCACTGATAAGTTCAAAGCCAAACAATTGAATAAAGTCTGGGTCCACCTGATTTCCCTTAGATTTCAGGTCTTTATCGGCATAGCTAAAGAGATCTTCAGATGACCAATACATGCGTGCTGTAAGCAGGACTTCTGGATAAGCTGCTTTTAAGCTTTCCCCAGCAGGGGCAGAAGTAATATCATGCACTGACTCCTTGCCTTCGTTGCTATTTTTAGTCCAAAGCTTGTGTATATTTTCTTGATCCTTGTAGAAGTTATCATACTGAAATTGATTTTGCACCCAAAAAGCAATCAGAAGGACCGCAGCAATGCCTACCGCAAGTCCAGTAATATTGATGGCTGCATAACCTTTGTTTTTTAACAGGTTACGCCAAGCAATTTTTATGTGATTTATTATCATTTCATTCCGTATTAAATGGTTTAGTAGCGAGCTGGTTTACGGCCGGTCAAGGCATCAACTGCTCATGTGCGCTACGCATAAACGTTTAATTGTTCCATATTAAACAAGTCTATTCGTCCCGCAGGCTTTCCACAGGGTTGATAATCGCTACTTTAATGGCTTGGTAGCTTACGGTACCTACTGCGATAATGCTTGCGAATAGGCCTGCTAGGAAAAAGACCCACCATTCTATCTCAATCCTATAGGCAAAGTCATTTAGCCAATTGCTCATGGTCCACCAGGCTATGGGCGATGCAATTAAAATGGCGAGCAATACGAGTTTGACAAAATTTCGGGATAACATGCTGACGATTCCAGGTATCGAGGCGCCCAGCACCTTGCGAATCCCAATTTCCTTGCTGCGTTGGAATGCTGTCAATGTTGATAGTCCAAATAGGCCTAAGCAGCTTAGTAGTACCGTGACAATTGTAGCTAAATCAATCAGTTTTGCAGTGCGTTGCTCTGTCTCATAGAGGTTTTTAATGCGTTCCTCATTGAATTTATATTCAAATGCCGCATTAGGATAAAAGTTTTTCCATTCTTTTTCCATGATTGCGATTGCGGAAGCCCATTTTCTGCTATCATCAGGCAGCTTGATGTTAAACATTTGCAATTGGGATCTACTACTGGATGAAGCCAGTAATAAAGATTCAATCTTCGATCGTAAAGAACGCTGATTAAAATCTTTGAAGACACCTACGATGGGGTGATTGATCCCGCTATGGCTTGTTAATATTTGACCAATAGCAGCTTCAGGATTTTTAAAACCAAGTTCTTTTAAGGTAGTCTCACTAATCAATACATCCCGCATTGTATCTGTTTGCTGTATGTTTTTGCCTGCCAAAAGTTCAATCTTGTAAAGATCCAAGTAATCTTCATCAATGTATTTACGAGGCGTCTGTAATTGTACCCGACCTGTATCTACCTGTAAGTAATAAACATTCCCCCAATAGTTATTGTTGAGCGGTTCATGCCCCAATGCCACAGCAGCTATTTCAGGATATTTCTGCAGTGCCTGCTTGTATAGAAATGGATTAACATCACTATTCTGATAGGATCTATAGGGCATGGCTATGTTGACCACGGCTTGGTGAGAAAAGCCTAAGTCCGAATTAAGTGTGAAGTCTAGCTGCTTGCCCATTATTAAGGCACAAACAATAAAAAATTGGGCAATAATAAACTGAAACAC